>NZ_CP078067.1:1125869-1131682 GCF_019195395.1 Kaistella faecalis | reverse complement strand
GGATAAAATTAGTTTGGCTAATATTTGGAACTGGGGAAAAAGATGGTATCTTTGCAGTCCCAAATCGAGAGACTCGGGAGCGAAGTAGAAGATTAGAAGACTGATAAGAACTGAGGTTGAGACTTGAAAAAGATTTAAAATTTCACTAAAAACATTTGGTCTTTAAGAAAATAGTTTATACTTTTGCAATCCCAAATCGAGAGAAGTGGGAAGCGCAGAAGAAATTAATTTGGATTAGATGGGATGAGGAATAAAGCTTACTAAAAAAAGTTTTAATTTTTCCTCAGAAACATTTGGCCAATTCAAAAATAGTTTATACTTTTGCACTCGCAATTCGGAACAAACGACAGAAAGAGTTTCCGGAAACAGCGAAAAGAAAAGAGATCATTGACATACAAATAACAACCAAAAAAGTAAGGAAAAACTAAAGCGTCAATTTTTTTGAGTGAGTCAGACAAACATACAATGGAGAGTTTGATCCTGGCTCAGGATGAACGCTAGCGGGAGGCCTAACACATGCAAGCCGAGCGGTAGAAGATCTTCGGATCTTTGAGAGCGGCGTACGGGTGCGTAACACGTGTGCAACCTACCTTTATCTGGGAGATAGCCTTTCGAAAGGAAGATTAATATCCCATAATATAATGATTGGCATCAATTATTATTGAAAGCTCCGGCGGATAGAGATGGGCACGCGCAAGATTAGATAGTTGGTGAGGTAACGGCTCACCAAGTCTGTGATCTTTAGGGGTCCTGAGAGGGAGATCCCCCACACTGGTACTGAGACACGGACCAGACTCCTACGGGAGGCAGCAGTGAGGAATATTGGACAATGGGTGAAAGCCTGATCCAGCCATCCCGCGTGAAGGATGACGGTCCTATGGATTGTAAACTTCTTTTGTACAGGAATAAACCTACTCTCGTGAGAGTAGCTGAAGGTACTGTACGAATAAGCACCGGCTAACTCCGTGCCAGCAGCCGCGGTAATACGGAGGGTGCAAGCGTTATCCGGATTTATTGGGTTTAAAGGGTCCGTAGGCGGGCCTGTAAGTCAGTGGTGAAATCTCATAGCTTAACTATGAAACTGCCATTGATACTGCAGGTCTTGAGTAAATTTGAAGTGGCTGGAATAAGTAGTGTAGCGGTGAAATGCATAGATATTACTTAGAACACCAATTGCGAAGGCAGGTCACTAAGATTTAACTGACGCTGATGGACGAAAGCGTGGGTAGCGAACAGGATTAGATACCCTGGTAGTCCACGCCGTAAACGATGCTAACTCGTTTTTGGATTTTCGGATTCAGAGACCAAGCGAAAGTGATAAGTTAGCCACCTGGGGAGTACGTCCGCAAGGATGAAACTCAAAGGAATTGACGGGGGCCCGCACAAGCGGTGGATTATGTGGTTTAATTCGATGATACGCGAGGAACCTTACCAAGACTTAAATGGGAAATGACAGGTTTAGAAATAGACCCTTCTTCGGACATTTTTCAAGGTGCTGCATGGTTGTCGTCAGCTCGTGCCGTGAGGTGTTAGGTTAAGTCCTGCAACGAGCGCAACCCCTGTCACTAGTTGCTAACATTCAGTTGAGGACTCTAGTGAGACTGCCTACGCAAGTAGAGAGGAAGGTGGGGATGACGTCAAATCATCACGGCCCTTACGTCTTGGGCCACACACGTAATACAATGGCCGGTACAGAGGGCAGCTACACAGCGATGTGATGCAAATCTCGAAAGCCGGTCTCAGTTCGGATTGGAGTCTGCAACTCGACTCTATGAAGCTGGAATCGCTAGTAATCGCGCATCAGCCATGGCGCGGTGAATACGTTCCCGGGCCTTGTACACACCGCCCGTCAAGCCATGGAAGTTTGGGGTACCTGAAGTCGGTGACCGTAAAAGGAGCTGCCTAGGGTAAAACAAGTAACTAGGGCTAAGTCGTAACAAGGTAGCCGTACCGGAAGGTGCGGCTGGAACATCTCATTTTAGAGCGTCTTTAGACGTTAAACAAACAAAACGGTACTTAAAGTACCAAGCACTTACTCAAAAGATGCTTTAGTTTTTTTACTTTGGTTGGTATTTAAAAAATAAACCCACTAGAAATTAGTACAAGGGAAGAGATAATTAACAATTATTAATTTATAATTATTAATTAAAAAGTCTCGTAGCTCAGCTGGTTAGAGCGCTACACTGATAATGTAGAGGTCGGCAGTTCGAGCCTGCCCGAGACTACTGATTTTGCAACTGGCAAATAGCTTATAGCTACTGGCAAGAAAGCCAAAAGCAATAAGGCAGCAGCCGACAGCAACTAGAGGGGAATTAGCTCAGCTGGCTAGAGCGCCTGCCTTGCACGCAGGAGGTCAAGGGTTCGACTCCCTTATTCTCCACCAGGTTATAGCAATATAACAAGAATAGAAGATATTTAAAATAAAATTACAGGATTATAGCCGATAGGGGCTAGAGCGTCCCGATTTATCGGGAAGATCAAGGGTTCGACTCCCTTATTCTCCACAGTATTATGAATCTGATTTAAAAGTTACGGATAGAGCCAAAAACAATATCTGTTCATCAGGGACCTAATAAGACTTAAAGATCATTGACATTAACGATAAGAACATCACAAAGAGAAAACCGAGCACTTACGGGTGCGAAAGTTTACAAAATAAAAAGCAACACGGTTGTGTTGTATTAAAAATACTGAACTAATTTTAAAATTAGGAAAGAAATCGTTAAGGGCGTATGGCGGATGCCTAGGCTTTCAGAGGCGACGAAGGACGTGGTAAGCTGCGAAAAGCTGCGGGGATCGGCACACACGAATTGATCCGCAGATGTCCGAATGGGGCAACCCGGCTGGTTGAAGACCAGTCACTCCGCAAGGAGAGCAAACCAGGAGAACTGAAACATCTAAGTACCCTGAGGAAAAGAAATCGAAGAGATTCCGTAAGTAGTGGCGAGCGAAAGCGGATTAGCCCAAAAGTCTTTATATGTTTAAAAGAACGTTCTGGAAAGAACGGCCGTAGAGGGTGATAGCCCCGTACTTGAAAGGCATACATAGATGATAAATGAGTAGGGCGGGACACGTGAAATCCTGTCTGAATATGGGGGGACCATCCTCCAAGGCTAAATACTCCTGAAAGACCGATAGTGAACAAGTACTGTGAAGGAAAGGTGAAAAGCACTTCGAATAGAAGGGTGAAAGAGAACCTGAAACCGTACGCCTACAAGCGGTCGGAGCCCACAAGTTGGGTGACGGCGTGCCTTTTGCATAATGAGCCTACGAGTTAATTTTACTAGCGAGCTTAAGCACTTCAGGTGCGGAGGCGGAGCGAAAGCGAGTCTGAATAGGGCGCATAGTTAGTAGGATTAGACGCGAAACCTTGTGATCTACCCATGGGCAGGTTGAAGCTTTGGTAACACAAAGTGGAGGACCGAACCGGTTGACGTTGAAAAGTCTTCGGATGACTTGTGGGTAGGGGTGAAAGGCCAATCAAACTGGGAGATAGCTCGTACTCCCCGAAATGCATTTAGGTGCAGCGTCGATGTTAAGTTTATTAGAGGTAGAGCTACTGATTGGATGCGGGGGAGTCAAATCCTACCAATTCCTGACAAACTCCGAATGCTAATAAATGTTCGTCGGCAGTGAGGGCATGGGTGCTAAGGTCCATGTCCGAGAGGGAAAGAACCCGGACCAACAGCTAAGGTCCCCAAATCTATACTAAGTTGAAATAACGCGGTTGAACTGCATTGACAGCTAGGATGTTGGCTTGGAAGCAGCCATTCATTTAAAGAGTGCGTAACAGCTCACTAGTCGAGCGGTTCGGCATGGATAATAATCGGGCATAAGTATAGTACCGAAGCTATGGATTTATAACTTTTGAGTTATATCTGGTAGGGGAGCATTCTGTTTGCACAGAAGCAGTATCGTGAGGTATTGTGGAGCGTACAGAAAAGAAAATGTAGGCATAAGTAACGATAAAGCGGGCGAGAAACCCGCTCACCGAAAGACTAAGGTTTCCTCAGCCATGCTAATCAGCTGAGGGTTAGTCGGGACCTAACGCGAACCCGAAAGGGGAAGTGGATGGACAATGGGTTAATATTCCCATACTTGCTCACACTAAAAAGGGGACGGATTTACGTACTTGCTGGAGACTGACGGAATAGTCAAGGCCTAGCCTTCGGGCGAAGCTGCTGCAGGGAAATAGATTCCAAGAAAAGCCGAAGTGAAGCAACCCGTACCAAAACCGACACAGGTAGTCGAGGAGAGAATCCTAAGGTGCTAGAGTGAATCATGGTTAAGGAACTAGGCAAAATAGTCTCGTAACTTCGGAAGAAGAGACGCCAGCAGCAATGCTGGCCGCAGTGAAGAGGCCCAGGCGACTGTTTATCAAAAACACAGGACTCTGCTAAATCGAAAGATGCTGTATAGGGTCTGACACCTGCCCGGTGCTGGAAGGTTAAGGAAGGTTGTTAGCAGCAATGCGAAGCAATTAACTGAAGCCCCAGTAAACGGCGGCCGTAACTATAACGGTCCTAAGGTAGCGAAATTCCTTGTCGGGTAAGTTCCGACCTGCACGAATGGTGTAACGATCTGGGCACTGTCTCAACCATGAGCTCTGTGAAATTGTAGTATCGGTGAAGATGCCGATTACCCGCAATGGGACGAAAAGACCCTGTGAACCTTTACTATAACTTCGTATTGACTTTGAGTAAGTAATGTGTAGGATAGGTGGGAGACTTTGAAGCTGGCACGCTAGTGTCGGTGGAGTCAACGTTGAAATACCACCCTTTACTTACTTGGAGCCTAACTTCTTAACGGAAGGACATTGCGTGGTGGGTAGTTTGACTGGGGTGGTCGCCTCCAAAAGAGTAACGGAGGCTTTCAAAGGTACCCTCAGCACGCTTGGTAACCGTGCGTAGAGTGTAATGGCATAAGGGTGCTTGACTGTGAGACCTACAAGTCGATCAGGTGCGAAAGCAGGACATAGTGATCCGGTGGTTCCGTATGGAAGGGCCATCGCTCATAGGATAAAAGGTACTCCGGGGATAACAGGCTAGTCTCCCCCAAGAGCTCACATCGACGGGGAGGTTCGGCACCTCGATGTCGGCTCGTCACATCCTGGGGCTGGAGAAGGTCCCAAGGGTTGGGCTGTTCGCCCATTAAAGTGGCACGCGAGCTGGGTTCAGAACGTCGTGAGACAGTTCGGTCTCTATCTATTGCGGGCGTTAGATGTTTGAGAGGGCTTGAATCTAGTACGAGAGGACCGATTTGAACAAACCTCTGGTGTATCTGTTGTTCCGCCAGGAGCACCGCAGAGTAGCTACGTTTGGAAAGGATAAGCACTGAAAGCATATAAGTGCGAAACCTGCCTCAAGATGAGACATCTTTTAAGGGTCGTTGGAGATGACAACGTTGATAGGCTATAGGTGTAAAGTCAGTAATGGCATAGCCGAGTAGTACTAATTACCCGTAGATTTATAGCCTAATTAGGCGCACTTCGTAAGTGCAGCACGGTTATCTCTTTGTGAACGTTTTTATCGATTTTTATATTGTAAAATGTAGAAAGTACAATGTAGTAAGTATTTAATTATACTTACCATTATACCCCACATCTTACTTTACCCATATACTTTGTACATATTACATTGTACAACTTTAACAACCTTTAGGGTGGTTTTAGCAGAGGGGCTCACCTGTTCCCATTCCGAACACAGAAGTTAAGCCCTCTAGCGCCGATGGTACTGCGTAAGCGGGAGAGTAGGTCGCCGCCAGTCTTTTTTAATCCTCAATCAAATCGATTGAGGATTTTTTTTGGTATAAAC
>NZ_CP078067.1:600000-803147 GCF_019195395.1 Kaistella faecalis | reverse complement strand
ATAAAAAAAGCCCAGCTGAAAGCAGGGCTGATAATTATTTAAAAATGAATATCTAATTCACCTCAAATTTTCTTTCTCTGATTAGGTCCGAAATTGATAGAATATCTTCACCTATTAACCTGTCATCTTCTAATTTCGCTACTTTTGTGCGGATGAGAGCATAAGCCTTTTCTACATATTTGGAACATTTTGCAGGTCTTCGAAATTCTAATCCCTGAGCGCCGAACATGAGTTCAACCGCTAAGATATTTTCTAAATTTCCTAAAACCTGGTTAAATTTGCGGCCTGATATACTTCCCATTGAGACATGATCTTCCTGCCCTAAACTCGTAGGAATTGAATCCGCTGAAGCTGGGAAACATAAAGTTTTGTTTTCGGTAACTAATGCTGCAGAAGTATATTGCGGAATCATAAAGCCGGAGTTTAAACCTGAACTCTCCGTCAAAAACCTTGGTAAGCCAAATTTCCCTTCCAGTAAAAGATAACTTCTCCGGTCCGAAATATTCCCCAGTTCAGCCGCCGCCAAGGTACAGTAATCTAATGGTAAGGCTAGTAGCTGGCCGTGGAAATTACCGCCTGATATAGACTCTTCTGAACTTAAAACAATCGGATTGTCTGTAACCGAATTCAATTCTGTTTCTGCAAGGATCTTTAAATGTTCAAAGGCATTTCTGCTTGCACCATGTACCTGAGGAACGCAACGCATCGAATACGGATCCTGAACACGGTCACAGAATTCGTGTTCCTTAAGATTTTCCGAATTCTCCAGAAACTTCAGCATTCTTGCTGCTACTTTTTTACTTCCTTCGAACGGTCGGATTTCATGTAATTCTTTCTTAAACGGGCTTGAGGAGCCGCGGTACGCCTCCAGAGATAGTGCAGCAGTTAAATCGGCAAGATTTAAAATATAGTCAAATTTATAAAGTCCCAGAATTGCGTGAGCCAGAATGAACTGCGTTCCGTTAATTAATCCTAAGCCTTCTTTCGGTCCCAAGATTAGCGGTTCTAAGCTATGTTTCTCCAGCACCTCAGAAGTTGCTACCGGAGTATCGTTTTCCCATACTTTTCCGAGACCTAAAAGCGGCAGAACCAAATGGGCCAAAGGGGCGAGATCGCCTGAAGCGCCAACGGAACCCTGTTCCGGAACGACAGGAATAATATCTTTTTCCAACATGAGGATAAGCCTTTCAATAACTTCTAGAGATACGCCCGAAAACCCTTTTGACAAAGCATGAATTTTAGCAATCATCATTACTTTCGATAAATCTTTGGCAATGGGTTTTCCTACACCCACAGCGTGCGAAATAATGAGGTTGTGCTGGAGCTGTGCTGTTTCCTCCTCAGAAATTTTAACATCGCATAGCGGGCCGAAACCAGTATTAATTCCGTAAACGGTGCGGTCGGATTCTACAATCTGCTGTACATTTTGCTGGGATTTAAGAATCTTCTGTTTCGCTTCCTTATTAAGTTTTGCTTTTGATGGGTTATTCAGGACTGTTATTACATCGGTAATGGTAAGGTGGTCTATGCCGTAAATTTTCATTGATAAGAATTTGCTTAAAATTACACTTTTTTAGCAGTTTAGGAAAACGAGCCCTATTTATATAATTACTGACAAAAGTCATGCTTTTGGAAATCATTTTTAATATCGTATTCTATGCATAGTCAATAATAATAATCTATTTTTGATAGTTTTCTAAATTATAATATCACCAATAACCCCAAATGCATGAAAGAAAAGACACCTGTCCACAATTTTCACATCCCGGTAATGGGACTTGCCTATACCATCGATAGTCCTATAAAAGTAGCACAGTACGGTATTTCATCAGTAATTTCAATCATTGACGATGAAATTATTGAGAGAATGAACCGCCTCTATCACCAGAAAAATAATTTCAGTTATACCGAAATCACGAATAAAATTGAAGATTACCGCGCAAAAAGAATCACAGCGTACCTGGATATGGTGGATGATGTGGTAAATTTGAAATTCGAAAATTTAAAGCAGGAACTCAGCAAAAGTAAAGATTCGCTTAATCACTACATCTCGATGCTACCCAACAAATCAGATGTAAAAAATGGCCTGAAAAATCTTGCCGAGCAGAAGGATAATTTCACAGAAAACGTCAGAAAATTCTTAGACGCGCATCTTTCTCCGGGAAGTATTGATGTGAATATCATGACCAAAGTTGACAAGGATAATTTTGATAAAAACATTCAATTACCTGTAATTTATAATGATGCGCACGTATCGCTGCGCGGTTTTGCGAACAGTAAACTTTCTTCATCTGTGGTACTTTCTGCAGGAATGAATCCCAGACTTTACAGTTATTTTGAGTCATTTCCGGATTTTTTTCCAAATAACGATGGAGAACTGAAAAAGAAAATTATTCTTAAAGTAAGCGACTTCCGTTCTGCGATGATTCAGGGGAATTTTCTGGCGAAAAAAGGACTTTGGGTTTCGGAATACCGTGTTGAATCTGGATTAAATTGCGGCGGACATGCTTTTGCAACCGACGGATTGCTTTTGGGACCTATCATGGAAGAATTTAAGCAAAAAAAAGACGAGTTAATCGCTTCCGCACACGATTTGATGGTAAAAGCTTTAACGCAGAAAGAGTTGCCTTGTCCGCCGCAACCGCTGGAAATGAAGATTACGGTGCAGGGCGGCGTAGGAACCGCAGAAGAGCATGAATTTTTACTCGAAAATTATCAGCTTGACAGTGTCGGCTGGGGTTCACCTTTCCTGCTCGTTCCGGAAGCAACTTCTGTAGACAAAGAAACGCGTCAGTTATTATCAAAATCTAAAGAAGACGATTTTTATCTCAGCAATATTTCGCCGCTTGGAATTCCTTTCAATACCGTTAAAGGAACAACTAATGAATTCCTGAAACAACAGAAAGTTCTTCAGAATAAAGCCGGAAGTTCATGCCCTAAAAAGTTTTTGGCGCTGAGTAAAGAATTTTCGCCCGAGGGAATCTGTACTGCATCCCGAAAATATCAAACGATTAAACTGAATGACCTCGAACTCCAGAAAAATGAGATCAGCGATCGCGAATACGATAGAGCAAAGGCAAAAATTACTGAAAAATCATGTCTTTGCGTCGGTTTGGTAAACTCATCTTATCTCGAAAATGAACTTCCAATCAAAGGAGAAAAACAAGGTGTGGTGGTTTGTCCGGGACCAAATCTCGCTTATTTTGACAAAGAAGTTTCTTTGGCAGACATGGTGCAGCATATTTACGGAGAGAAAAATGTAATGCCTCAGAATGACCGCCCGAATCTTTTCGTGAACGAATTGAAGATGTATGTTGATTACCTAAAAAATGAAATTGAAGATTTCTCAGAAAATTTCACCAATGCACAGGTTAAGAAGTGGAAAACCTTTAGGACCAATCTCACCGAGGGTGTAGAATATTATGAAAGATTGTTTTCAGAAACTACGTTTTTCATTGATAATATGAAAACAATTCAGACCCAATTGGCAGATTATAAAAGTAAAATCACAGGTCTTGTAATTCCTGAAAATAGGGCGTTATAGAAATTGCCTGCTATTATAAACGTCAGCCTGTCAAAAGACAGGGTGACGTTTTTTTTATTCCCAGATCACAGGAATATTTTCAAATACCACGGGTTTTGGGCTCGTAAGATTATCTAGAGGATAAGCGTAGACCAACAGCGCCTTGATTACCGGAAAATAAGCTGTGCTTTTTTTGAAAACCATTGCACCCTGATATGGAATTTTGGCAAGCACATCGTTCGCCAGGATTCTCCCCCCATTTGGCGATAGATATACTTGGTTAGTTTGATGCTGATTCCCCTGTGTATCTACGATGACCGCTTTTTCACACTGCAGGATTTTCCGAGGGTGATCATTAAGATTCCGGTAGGTGAAGCGCACAAGAATAGTTCCGTCTTTTTTAGAACCGGTTACCTGATTGATGGTATACTGTACATCCTCAAAAGCGGATGAGCGGACTGCTTTTGATAAGTTCAGCAGGTTTTTGTAATAATTTACCTGCCTGCTGAGTTCCTTAATTTCAAGTTGATGATTGTCAATTTTTGCGATAGCTTCCCCACAGTCGGAAAGTTGAGCACAGTAGTATTGAGCCAATGCAAGCATCAGAAGCGTGATTTTGATTTTCATGTCTAAAGTTTTTATTGATTATCAACCGATGAGACATCGGCGGTAAAAAATTGTTCCAAATGTATTGCTATTAAATGGTTGGCTGTCAGTATTTTCACGCTAAAATAATAGCAGAAAACAATGATTTGTATTTTCATGGTTTTTTGTTAAACGTATCATAAAAACCTTTAGCTATTACTTTTTACCTATTTTTGTTACATGAATTCCGACCTCGAACTTCAGCTTAAAACATTGCCATCCGAACCCGGCGTTTACCGTTATTATGATAAAAACGGGCAGCTGCTCTATGTTGGTAAAGCGAAGCATCTGAAAAAAAGAGTACTTTCTTATTTCAATAAGAATCTTTCCGGATACCGAACCAGAATTATGGTCGGTAAGATTTACCGACTCGAAACGACCATTGTTCCAAGCGAGTACGACGCACTTTTGCTCGAGAATAACCTGATCAAAGAGCACCAACCGTTCTATAATGTAATGTTGAAGGATGACAAATCGTATCCGTGGATCTGCATCAAAAACGAAAATTTCCCGCGCATTTTTTTAACCCGAACCATGATCAAAGACGGTTCCGAGTATTACGGACCTTACGCGAAAGTGCGTCCCGCAAAAGTATTGCTCGACACTATTAAACATATTTACAAAATCAGGACCTGTAATCTGAATCTTGCGCCCGCAAAAATTGCCGAGGGAAAATATAAAGTTTGCCTGGAGTATCATATTAAAAATTGCGAAGGTCCGTGCGAAATGCTGGAAAGCAAAGATGATTATGATCAGAAAATTGATGCAATACGGGGTATAATTAAAGGCGATTTCCGGCATGCAAAAGATTATCTGGTGAAGCAGATGATGAAATTTGCCGAGAATCTGGAATTTGAGAATGCCCATATCATCAAGGAGAGAATTGATCTGTTGGAGAATTACCAGCACAAACACACCGTCGTGAACCCGAACATTGATGATGTGGATGTTTTCGGGATGACGAGCGACGAAACTGCGGCTTATATCAATTATTTTAAAATACAAAATGGAAATATCATACAGAGTTTTACGACAGAAATAAAAAAAATTCTCGAAGAAAGCGACGAAGATATGCTTGAGGAAGCGATGATTGAAATCCGGCAGAAATTCAATTCAAACTCAAAGGAAATTCTGTTGCCATTCCATCTTACCGTCGAAATTCCAAACGTAAAATTGATTGTGCCCAAAGTTGGCGACAAAAAGAGAATTGTAGAACTTTCGGAGAAAAACGCCAAAGAATACCGCATCGAAAAATTAAAACAGGTACAGATTGTAGATCCCGAAAGACATACAAACCGAATCATGGCAGAAATGCAGAAACTGCTGCGGATGCCTACTGAACCACGACATATTGAAGGATTTGATAACTCGAATATCCAGGGAAGCAATCCGGTTTCGGCGTGCGTTGTATTTAAAAACGGAAAACCGAGTAAAGCAGATTACCGGATTTTTCACCCGAAAACAGTAGTGGGTCCTGATGATTTTAAAACCATGGAAGAAGTGATTTACCGCCGGTATAAAAGACTTTTGGATGAAAATGAACCGTTGCCTCAGTTGATTTTGATCGATGGAGGAAAAGGCCAGCTTTCGTCTGCCGTGAAAAGCCTGAAGCTTCTTGGCCTTTATGGAAAAATTACCATCATCGGCATTGCGAAACGGCTGGAAGAAATTTATTTTCCTGAAGATTCCATCCCTTTATATCTCGATAAAAAATCTGAAACGCTGAAAATTTTGCAGCGTGTTCGGGACGAATCTCACCGTTTTGGGGTAAAACATCACCGGACAAGGCGAAAAAATTCTACCATTAAATCAGAACTTGAAGAAATCCCGGGAATTGGGGAAAAAGCCATCGAACTTCTGCTTTCAAAACTGAAATCGGTAAAAAGAGTAAAAGAATCTTCCAGGGAAACTTTGGAGGAAATCCTTGGTAAAAGCCGTGGCGGATTGGTTTGGGAGTATTTCAATACGCCATAATAACAGTCTCTTCAAAAATTTCTTTCCTGTAACTTCCGTCAGCATTGGGCAATTCAATCACGATATTTCCGTGTTCGATATATCCTAAAGTTTGCGATCCATCCTGAAGCTGAACTCTGTACACCTCTTTTTTAGTAGTCGCTTTAAAGATGGCGTAAGGTGTAGAATTATTCGGGCTGGCGAGGATAAACTGGCTGTCGGAAATAAAAATCCGGTTTAAATTTAAGGTTCCGTTACTGAAAGTTTCTGCTTTATTTTCAGTTTTTGCACCGCTGTTCGGAGTTTGGTTTGATGTTGATTTTACAGGTTCGGTTGCAATTGCCACGGGCTGTTTTGGAGTTTCAGTAATTACGGCCAATTTCTCAGGATTTGAAGCAGGCAGATTTCTTAATGCCACATTTAAAGCATCTTTAAATCCGGGCTCATATTCTTTGATGTTTGATTTTCCTTCAAACGAAGCCACAGTTTTTCCGCTGCAGTCTTTGAAGTTTACCTGTATTTTGTTTTTTAGGAAGGTGCTGGTATCCTCAATTTCTGCTTTCAGAACACCGCAAGGATTATTTTTTGCAGCTTCAGGCCAGGAATCATTGCTCTCACTCACAACTTCGTATTTCCCCGCCTTAAGTTTTGAGCTTAAAATCCCACTCAAACCGTATTTGGCGGATTCGAACTTCCCCGTTTTCGCTGCTATAGAAACATATTCGTAATTGGAAATATTCTGACTGTAAGCCGCGGCAAATAGAATGAAAAATGATAAGTGCAGAATTTTTTTCATGATAATTTATGTTTGACTTAAACTGACGAATGTTTATTTTTTAATAAATTTTTGAGAAAATCGGCTTCCGTTTTTAGTTGTGATTTCGATGATGTAATTTCCTGTGAGCAATCGCGAAATATCGATGGATTGATGCTGACCGGCGTATTTTCCACTCAGGATTTGTTTTCCCGTTGTGTCAAATATTTTGTATGTCTCGATTTGCGGGGTTTGGTTTTCTTTGATATTAATAAATGATGTTGCTGGATTTGGGTATAAGATTAATTTGATCTTTTCGCCTCCCGTCGCTGCATTTCCCGTACTGAGATAAACTGGTAATTCGGTTTTCACAATATAAAGTTCTGTGCCTGAACTTTTGGTTTTTGCCACAAAATAAATATAGTCATCATAAGAATGTAATTTTAAAATTTGATCATCAGAAGCGATCTGTTCGTCGTTTAAAACGTTGATCGGCAGAGAAATTATGCTTTCAGCGGTTCCGTTTGTCCGCCAAACCTGTGTGTTGTTTTCCCGGAGAAAATATAGATAATTTTTCGCACATGTTAAATTCGAAATCGAAGCGTCAGCATTATAGTTGATGATTTCTTTAGCCGAAGAGGTCGCGGTATTAATGCTCCAAAGCACGCGCAGCTTATCGTCATATGTTCCGTTTCCGACATAAATCTGATTTCCACATTTTTTAAAGGAAGTCTGGGTCCCAAAAAAGTTAGCACTGAGCAGATTGGTGGGCTCCGACTGCAGATCATTAAATCTGAAAACACTTCCATAACCGAGCTGAGACAAAATATATAATTTCCCCTCATCGATTAACGTATTGTCGGCAACATTCCAGTCGCCGTATCCCCAGTCATTTGTGGGGAAAGGAATTTCTTTTATCTGCTCGGTATCTCCATTAAAGGCCCAGAGTTTCGTGTTTTTAGCCACTAATAGATGATTGTCAAAGACTTGTAAAAGTCGTGGAACATTGCTGTAGTAATCATTATCCGGAATGTCGAAAGCGATTTTTGTTCCGGTCGCGGTGCCGTCGGTTTTCCAGATCTGTGTTTGGTAATCTGCCGTATACACCGTGAAATATACATTGCCTTTGTACGAAATACTTTTGGCGTTTTGAACTGTGGAACCAGTCGGGATTTCTTTGATGAGTTCTACGGTATTACTCTCTACATTGTTTTTCCAGACGCGAATGTTTCTTTCCGGATTGGAGCTGTAGGTCGTCACGATGAGCGCTTCATCATTGAGATTTCCAAAAGAAGCAGAACTGTCAAAAGTTTGAGGAAGCGATAAAAACTGCGTCTGCGTTTCCTCACCGTTTGTTTTTGCCAAAGCGCTCGTATATTCCGAAGGTTTTACGTAATAATATGTGCCTACTTTAAAAAGATCGCCCGTTGGCACGCTGTTCCAGCTCGGACTTTGCTTAATGACTTTTGGGATGTCACCTTTAGTGGTAATGCTGTAAAACTGGTTTCCAAACTCACCATCATTAGCGGTGAAAATGAGAGAGTTTTGTGCCGTGGTCTGCAGGTTCGACGGGAAACTTCCTATTTCATGTTGACTGTCTTTAAAAAGTAAAATTTCTGCAGTAGCCGGATCGAACTGAGATAACTCCAGACCAAATTTTTTGGTGTACAGATTAAAGATCAGTTTGTTGTCCTTTTCAACCGCATCGTGCAGTCGTGTTTCGTTGAGGGCGGTTACATTTAGATTTTCATCAAGCAGATAAAATAAGTTATGGGAGGCATTTTCAAGGAGCAGAAGTTTATTTTCCGGAAAATATTTCAGAAAATTCGGGCGAGCATAATCCGGGATTATGATATTTGTCGAAACCGTTCCCGCCATGGTACCGTCTGTTTTCCACAGCCTGTTCCGTTCGTTTATATTCGCGAAAAAGTAAACCGAATCTCCCAAAATCTGCAAACCTGTCCCTTCATTAACCGAGCTTGCAAAATGCATGGTAGCGTTTAAAGCCTTCGTGTTTTCGGCAGTTCCATCGGTGGCAAAAAGATTATTACCGTCAGTTGAGGTGTTACCAAAGAAAATAAGCTTATTGTTCAGAACCTTGCCGGAATTCACTCCATTGGTCTTAAAAATAAACTTTGCTTTTTTTGTGGCATTATCCAGGGCCCACAAACCATTTCTAGTTCCACTTGAGTCCTGGCCGTAGAAAAACAGTTGACCATTTAAAATATAACAGTCCAGATCTACATGTACGGTCAGCTGGTCATTTGTATCTAAAGATTTTATTTTAAAGGTGCCCGAAGTACCGCCGTCGGTCATCCAAAGTTCATTTTTATACGATGCATCTTTTGCGGCAAACACAAAATAAGACTGGTAAGGAAACGGTTTTTTCTCTAGTTCACCTGCCGTGTGCATAAGTAGTTGAGTTCCTGCCGTTGAACCATCAGAAATATAAACTGTTTTATTTCCGGTAATGATGATTTTTTCCGTATTTGAAGTCATTTGCATGACATAATTATCGGGAAATCCGAAAACCTTCCGGGTACCGTCCGTAGTTCCATTAGTTTCCCAAAGTTCATATTTGGAGTTTATTTCTGCGAGGAAGTAGGTTTTTCCTTTAAATAAAAGAAATTGGGGATCGTGCCCGAAAGGTGAGCTCGCATACGGCACAAGCTCTTTCAGAAGCGTTGTTTTTTTTGTGGTGAAATTGTAAGACCAAAGTTCGTAATTCATATTCCAATACCCTGGCGACATATCGTTTTTGGCACCGGCGAAAAGAATTTGATCGTTATATTTAAATAAATTCCGGGCATCTAAGCCACTTTGGTAATTGATTTCGTACAATTCAGCATCGAGCTGTTGAGAAAAACCGAGTGTATAAAATACAGAAAGGACGAGGATGTAGATTTTTTTCATAGGAAAGTGGAATTAGTTCCGGAAATCTCCCATATCGAGTTTTAAGGAGAAAAAGTTGGAGTAAAAATTAGAGCCGCCAATCCCGGAATTGGTAATGGCGTAATCAAGTGTGAGGCCCTGATATTTAATGCCGATTCCCGCACTGGGCTGAAAAGAAACTTTGCGTTTTAAACTTTCGATATCGGTAATATTCTGAAATCTGTTCACGCCTACACGCACGAAAATCATGTCCTGAAATTTCAGTTCCGCGCCTGCGTAAGGGGTGATACTGGCAAAATCTGTTGAAATCACGGCGGCTGTTTTTGCAAAATCAACATTCAAACCGGCTTCCGGGAGTAGTTCCAGATCACGGTTGATCTCAAAATTCTTGCTGATTCCCAAATTCAGTTTCGGCATCGTGATTTCCATTTTATCTTTTGGCGCAGGATTGAATTCCTCGCCATTAACTACTGCCGAAAGTTCATCCTGGTTCACGGTCCAGAAGTTCACTGTCGTAGTAGCATCCCGCAGGATGGCACCGTAATTTAGTCCATTGTCAGCATTATAAAGCACGCCCAGATCAAAACCGAAGCCATAACCGCTGGCGAATTTTCCCACATTTCTGTAAACCATTTTTGCATTTACCCCGACGGAAATCCTGTGACTTCCAGGTCGAAATGCATAGGAAAGCAAAGCTGCATAGTCGGATTGAGAAAAACTGGTGATTTTGTCGTAATCGATATTTCCTTCAGTATCAATTAACTGTGTGGTGTTAAGAATATTATCAACACCAAGGCGAACAATTGAAATGGCGAAAACACCGCCGTTATTGTCTAAAGGTTTTGCAAAAGCGAGATAATCATATTTAGCAATAGATTCGAAATATTCAGCGTGCATTGCAGCACCTTGCCAGTCGCGGTCGATGCCGATTAAGCCGGCCGGATTCCACATCGGTGAGTATACATCGTTCTGATTCGAAATTACCGCACCGCCCATCGCAAGCCCGCGGGCTCCGGCACCAATATTTAGAAATTCGTTAGAGTATTTCCTGATGATTTGCGCATCAGAAAAAAATCCTGAAAAAATAAGGAGTCCAAAGAATATTTTTTTCATCAAATTTCTACTTTTTTTGTGTTTGCCGTTTTCCGGGATTTTATTATTCCATTGGCAACAATGGCTAAAATCATGATTAATGAGGCAATGTAAAATACAGGGCTCATCTGTTCCGATTCACCAAAGATAAAAAAAGCGAGGATAATCCCGTAAACCGGCTCTAAATTAATCGTTAAAATTAAAGTAAAGGGCGAGATATACTTCATCAGTTTTATGGATTCCAGCATCGGGAACGCTGTAAAAACACTTGCCAATAATAAGATTAACGATAAATCACGGTAACTTATTTCGTTGAGTTGAGTAATTTGTCCCGTCAGCAGATAAAATACAGTTAAGATCAGAAATCCCGCAAAAATTTCGTAGAAGATGATATTTCCTGAGCTTGTTTTTCCGTAGATTTTTCCGTTAAATACGGAGAATATTGTTCCGAACAGTGCGGTAAGGATACCGTAAAAAATTCCTTCTTTGTAGTGAAACTCTGTTTTGAAAATCAGACCCATACAGATTACGATGACGATTCCCATGATCACCTCCGAAATATCAATTTTCCTCTTAAAGATTATGGGTTCTAAAATTGCGGCGAAAAGCGTTGACAGCGAAAGGCAGCTCAGCGCGATAGATACATTGGAAACTTTGATCGAATAGAAGAAAAACAACCAGTGAAAAGCCATAAAACCACCGATCACCGACAGCTGTACCAAGAGTTTTCGCGACACCTTTAAACTTTCACGTCTTATGACGCGAATGAAAAGGAACAGGAAAAACGCTGCAAAAAACATCCGGTAAAAGACCAGAATCTGTGCGTTCGCGTGAATGAGTTTTCCTAAAATTGCAGTAAATCCCCATAGAAAAACAATGAGATGCAACCTGAAAAGAGCGGATTTTTGTAACACTGGGGTTTATTTTTTCAATTCATGCAAAGCTACAAATCTGTTTGAGATTGACCCGTAAAATATTGATAATGATTACTCAGAAATTTAAACAAAAACCCCAAAAGCTTCATCAACTTTTGGGGCCTTCAAATAATAAACTATTAAAAAAATAAACTAGGAACTGAATTCTGAGAATTCATGAAACTATTTTAGGTTTTGTATATCATTAACGCTAAAACTAGCCTAAATATTTTATGAGAGAACGTTATATAATGTTAATTTTTGATAATTAAATTTCTGTGGCTCAAATAATTACTTCAAAGCATTATCAATAAAGGAATTATAATTAAAAATCTTACCTTTAGACAAATTTTTTTTACGGATGGATATAGAATTTAATAAGAGAGAAGATCAAAATAAATTAAAACTTGCGGAAATAAACAGGTTATTTGCAGAGATAAAAAAAGGCGGCGGCGAAAAACGCCTGCAAAAGCAGCGCGATGAAGGAAAATTAACCGCCCGCGAAAGAATTGAGTATCTTCTCGATAAAAATTCAGAATCTATCGAAATTGGCGGATTTGCCGGCTACGAAATGTACGTAGAGCAGGGCGGCTGTCCCAGTGCGGGAGTGGTTGTGGTGATGGGCTATGTTTCCGGAAAACAATGTCTTGTTGTTGCTAATGATGCTTCAGTAAAAGCTGGTGCCTGGTTCCCGATTACTGCCAAAAAGAATCTCCGGGCCCAGGAAATTTCCATTGAGAACAGATTACCTATCATTTACCTCGTAGATTCTGCCGGAGTTTATCTGCCTATGCAGGACGAAATTTTCCCCGATAAAGAACATTTCGGAAGAATTTTCCGCAATAATGCGAAGATGAGTTCGATGGGAATTGTGCAGATTTCTGCGGTGATGGGAAGCTGTGTCGCTGGCGGTGCTTATCTCCCGATTATGAGCGATGAAGCGATGATTGTAGATAAAACAGGTTCCATATTTTTGGCCGGAAGCTATCTCGTAAAAGCCGCGATAGGCGAAAACATCGACAATGAAACTTTAGGAGGAGCAACCACACACTGCGAGATTTCCGGAGTGACGGATTACAAAGCGAAGGATGATAAAGATGCTTTGGACCGGATTAAAAATATTATGAAAACCATCGGAAGCTACGAGAAAGCAGGCTTTGATAGGACTGAAAGTTTTCCACCCAAAGAAGATATAGCAAATATTTTCGGTCATATGCCGGCTTCCAGAGCAGATCAGTACGATACTTTTAATATCATTAAATGTTTGGTAGATAATTCCGAATACGAAGAATACAAACCGGATTACGGTAAAACAATCATCTGTGCAACCGCAAGAATCGATGGCTGGAGTGTGGGTATTGTTGCCAACCAAAGAAAACTTGTTAAAAGCGGAAAAGGAGAAATGCAGTTCGGCGGCGTAATCTATTCTGATTCTGCCGACAAAGCAACCCGTTTTATCGCCAACTGCAACCAAAGAAAAATCCCGTTGATATTCCTTCAAGATGTAACAGGATTCATGGTCGGTTCAAAATCCGAACACGGAGGAATCATTAAAGACGGAGCGAAAATGGTGAATGCAGTAGCGAATTCTGTAGTTCCAAAATTCACGGTGATCACAGGGAATTCTTACGGTGCTGGAAATTACGCCATGTGCGGAAAAGCCTACGATCCCAGATTAATTGTCGCTTGGCCATGGAGCGAACTCGCTGTAATGGGAGGAAGCCAGGCCGCAAAAGTTCTTGCTCAGATCCAGGAATCGACTTTAAAAAAACAGGGAAAGGAAATCAGCGAAGAAGAACACCAGGAAATTCTCGATACAATTTCGAAAAGATATCAGAAACAAACCGAGCCGACATATGCAGCAGCAAGATTGTGGACCGACGCCATTATTAATCCTGTAGATACCAGAACCTGGATATCGATGGGGATTGAAGCTGCCAACCATGCGCCGATTACGGAGAAATTTAATTTAGGCGTTATTCAGGTTTAAAAATAAAATATCCAAAACATCATGAAAAAAATTCTATTCTTGCTCACATTATTGAGTTTCACATTTGTTTATTCGCAATGTTTTATTGAGGGAAATTCTCAGATCAAAGCCGGCGAATCCGAAATTTATACCATTAAAAACAATACTGCGCAGTGTGCTGACTGTCATCAGTGGAGTTCTTTCGGAGGAAATGTTTCTCTGGAAGGCGATGTAAAACAACATACAATAAAGGTAAAAGGTAATGCTGGGGGAAAAACAATTCTTTCTTTGGAAATGCTTTCAGATAAAGGAATTTTACGCTGCAGCAAAAACATCGATGTCGTCAATCCTGTGTCACAGGAAAATCACAGTTTGACCTCGGCGTGCGATGTTAGTTTAGACAGTTTTAGAGAGGTGAAAGTCAGCGATGGCGTAGTTTCTTTTGTTCCTGCAAAATCAGAATCCGGTGTAAAATACGAATGGACTGCAGAATACGAAAACGGTGACAAAAAAGCTTCCTCCGAACCAACTGCACAATTCGGATATTCAAGCGGTAACGGAATTAAAATACTGATGCTTAGGGTAACATCATCCAAATGTATGCGGAATTTCACCAAAACTTACGATGCCAACTACTGGAGATTTTATTAAAATTTCAGTATTCAAAAAAAAGATTCAGGAATATTTCTGAATCTTTTTTTATCTAAAGTTACCCTATTCTAACACTGGTCATACTCAGACTTCCACCGATGAGTTCATCATTGAAAAGCGACAGTTGGTCGGAGTTTTCCTTCAAGCCTAAAGAATATATCAGGGGAAGGTAATGGTCCGGACTTGGTACGGCAGTCTGCAAAGCGATTCCCTGATTCTGATAATCGATCAGATTCCGGAAATTTCCGTCCAACAACCAGTTATTGGTTTTTTCTCTGGCTTCAACAGCCCAATCCCAGCCTGCGCCAACGGTGTTGATGTTTTTCCAGTCGACCATGCGGAGGTTGTGTACAATATTTCCGCTTCCGATGATCAGAATCCCTTTTTCTCTTAACTTCTGGAGTCTTTTAGCCAAATCAAAATGATATTCCGGCGGTTTTGTATAGTCGATACTTAGCTGTATCACAGGAATTTCTGCGTTTGGGTAAAGGTGTTTAATGACGCTCCAAGCTCCATGATCGAGTCCCCAGCTGTGATCTTCTTCCACGATTTCGGGCAACAGCAGTTCTGCAGTTTCTTTGGCCAGTTGCGGGCTACCCGGGGCAGGATAATCTACCGCGAAAAGTTCTTTCGGGAAACCGTAAAAATCATGAATCGTTTTGGGATTCTGCATTGCTGTAACAAAAGTGCCGTTCGTAAACCAATGCGCCGAAATACAAAGAATGGCGTTCGGTTTCGGGATTTCGCGGGAAATATTCCGGAAACCCCGCACGAACTGGTTTTCTTCAATCGCATTCATCGGCGAACCGTGCCCCAGAAAGAGAACCGGCATTTTTTCGGTGGTGTTGAACTGTTGGGAAATATTGTCTAAATCGGTAAGATTCATATTCTGAATTATTAAAATTAAAAAGAGTTCACTAAAGTCATGCGACCCCGGTGAACTCTAAAAAATAAACTATGAATTATTTTATGCTTTTACGAACTGCAGTTCACCTGCGATTTTCACTTCGTCAGAAACCATTACGCCACCGGCTTCCAGGGCTGCGTTCCAGTTTAAACCGAAGTCGCTTCTCTTGATTTTTCCTTCGAAAGAGAAACCTGCCTTCGTCTGTCCCCAAGGGTCAACGTTGATTCCGCCAAAGTCTACATCAAGTTTTACGGGTTTTGTAACCCCGTTAATGGTAAGATTTCCGGTAACGTCATCATTTAAAGAATCAGTTTCGAAGGTAATCTGTGGATGAGCCTCAGCGTTGAAAAATTCCGCAGATTTCAAGTGGTTGTCTCTGTCTGTATTATTGGTGCTGATAGATGACGTATCAATCGTCGCGTTAGCTTTTACATTTTTGAAATTTTCGTCTTCACTTTCCAGATCTACGTTGAAGTTTTTGAATTCACCTTTTACGTTAGAAATCATCATGTGTCTTACTTTGAAGGTAATTTCACTGTGCGTTGGGTCTAAGTTCCATTTTGTTGACATAATATTTTATTTTTTGGTTTAATAACTGATTTTGATATTGCAAAGGTAGCTTCACAACATTTCCTGCACATTGATGTAGGTTAAGAAAATATTTCCATGTCTTCGGACTAATTCTATTATAAAATTATCCAATATAAATGATTGTTGATAGAAATTTAATACTCTTTAACGCATCACCGTTTCTTTTAAGTAATTTTGAACAAACTTAGATCATGAAAAAAGTCCTTTCAATACTGTTGTTTTTCAGTTTTTTTTTCCTGAATTATGCTCAGAAGAAAGACAGTTCGAATGTTGAAAACAGACCTTTAAGTTTTAAATATAACAAGGTATATATTCCTGTGGGGTTAATGACATCGGGAATAATTTTTGACGGGAACGGCCGCGAATCCCTGAAAAATGAGGTTGTAGAAGAACGGAATGAGCATCTTTTCGGATTTACCAATCATTTTGATGATTATGCACAGTTTGCGCCGATGTTAGCGGTTTATGGATTTGAGTGGGCTGGCATGAAACCCAGAACCGACTGGCAGAACCGGACAGCCATTCTCATCAAAGGGCAGGTTCTGAATCTTGGAATGGTGTATATCCTGAAAACCACCCTGAAAAAAACACGTCCGGACGGTACCGCTTTTTCGTTTCCTTCCGGACATACCGCTAATGCGTTTGCCGGTGCCACCATGCTTGCGATAGAATACGGAGAAAGCTACAAATGGGTGCCGTATGTATCCTATGGTGCCGCAAGCGGAATCGGGCTAATGCGTATGGCAAATAACAAGCATTATATTTCAGACGTTCTTTTCGGTGCAGGCTTGGGAATCCTTTCCATGAAAGCTGCGTACTGGACTCATCAATATAAATGGAACAAACCCAAAACAGAAAAAGATCCTTTCGCGGGAATTATTTACCAACCTTTGAATTAACATTTCTTTAACGATTTCAGAATTATTTCTTATTTTTAACATCTTAAATCTAAGAAATGAAATTTTCAAAATTACCTTTATTATTGCTTGGTTTCGGGAATTTAGTATTTGCCCAGAATCAGAAATATACGATGGCTGAGGCGGTAAACGGTCTGCGCAGCAACTTGGCTATTAAAAGTATTCCGCAGTTCTCCTGGTCCGATGATGCTAAATCTTATATTCAGGGCACCAAAAACGGCTATCTTGTGACTGAACTCCAGAGCATGAAGGCGGATACGTTGGTTTCTTTATATCTAATCAATAAAAACCTTTCTGCAGATCAGAAACTTAAATCTTTTCCGCAGATTAAATTTACTGCGAAGGACAAGGGTTATTTCACCCGGGAGGGAAAATATTTCCGTCTCGAAAAATCAGGTGCCGACTGGAAGATTACAGAATGGGCTACCCTGAACGAAGGCGCAGAAAATGTAAAAATTCTTCCGGACAACAAAACCATTGTTTATACCGTTAAAAATAACCTTTTCGTCAACAGAAACGGAAAATCGGTAGCCATTACCAATGATGAAAATGAAGGCATCGTAAACGGGCAGGCAGTTCACAGAAGCGAATTTGGTATCGATGGCGGAATTTTCGCTGCTCCGAGTAACTCCAAAATTGCTTTTTACAGAATGGATGAAAGTATGGTCACTGATTACCCGATCATCGACTGGGCTTCTACTCCTGCAAAAAATGTAAACATTAAATATCCAATGGCAGGTGCTGTTTCGCATCAGGTGACTTTAGGTGTTTATGATGTAAACTCACAGAAAAAGACGTTTCTGAATATTGATGGTGATAAGGAGCAGTATTTAACTGCGATTACCTGGAGTCCTGATTCCAAATATATTTTCGTTGGCGTACTGAACCGTGACCAGAATCATTTAAAAATGAATCAATACGACGCGGTAACAGGAAATTTGGTAAAAACTTTATTTGAAGAAACTTCAGATAAATATGTCGAGCCTCAGCATCCTTTGTTGTTTTTCCCCAACTCCAATACCGATTTCATTTGGCAAAGTCAGCGCACGGGTTACAACCATCTGTTTCATTACAACCTCGAAAAAGGTTTGGTAGCGCAGATTACTAAAGGCGACTGGCTGGTTACTGATATTTTGGGTTTCAATGAAAAAAAGAAGGAAATCTATTACACTTCTACGCAGGAATCGCCGATGGAAAGACATCTTTACAGAGTAAACTGGAATAATTTCAAAACTCAAAAATTATCTACCGCTCCAGGAATGCACACCGGAGTTTTAAGCAAGGACGGAACACAGCTTTATGATATCTACAGTAATGCGACGACGCCGCGTTCAGTTAATCTTCTTAACACCTCGACTTTAAAGTCTAAAAATATTTTGACTTCAGAGAATCCTCTGAAAAATTACAAAAGACCGGAAATTAAAAATGTAACGCTGAAAGCTGATGACGGAACACTTCTGTACGGGAAAATTATTCTTCCAACGGATTTTGATGCCGCTAAAAAATATCCAACCATCGTTTACCTGTACAACGGGCCGCATCTTCAGTTGGTGACAGACATTTTCCCGGCTTCCGGAAATCTCTGGTACGAATATATGGCGCAGAACGGCTATATCGTTTTCACCATGGATGGAAGGGGATCCTCTAACCGAGGAATGAAATTTGAACAGGCAGTTTTCAGAAATCTGGGTGAAACCGAAATGAAAGATCAGCTGAAAGGCGTTGATTACCTGAAATCTCTTCCGTATGTTGATGGTGAGAAATTAGGTATTCATGGCTGGAGTTTCGGTGGATTTATGACGACGAGTTTTATGCTGAAATATCCGGAAGTTTTCAAAGCGGGTGTTGCAGGTGGACCGGTGATCGACTGGAGCATGTACGAAATTATGTATACCGAAAGATATATGGACACGCCACAAACCAATCCCGAAGGCTACAAAAACTCTAATCTTTTAGATAAAGTGCAGAATCTTAAAGGAAACCTTTTGATGATTCACGGAGCGCAGGACAATGTGGTGGTTTGGCAACATTCAGTAAAGTTTCTGAAAGCTGCTGTTGATAATGGTGTTCAGCTCGATTATTTTGTTTATCCGGGCCACGAACATAATGTTATGGGCAAAGACAGAGTTCACCTGATGCAGAAAGTGACCGACTATTTTGACCAACATCTGAAAAATTAAATAAAAAAATCCGGAAAATTATTTCCGGATTTTTTATTACTAGATTTATGATTCAGCTACTTTACAGCTTTTACGGTTTTTATATCTACCGTCATTTCTTTCAGCCGGTTTGCCACATCAGCCGGCATGTCTTCCTGATAACGGGTGCCCGCATACTGAGCCAAGAATTTTTCTGAAGCCGCAATCATCGCCATATTATTCACGGGTTTATCAAAGCCATGCCCTTCATCATCCGCCAGAATATACTGCACTGTTCTGTTTAAATCCCGCAGTGCAGAAACAATTTGATCACTTTCATCTTTTTTAACCCGCGGATCGTTGGCACCCTGAATGATCAGCAGCGGCGCTTTAATCTTTGCAGCAGAAAAAAGCGGGCTGGCTTCTTTTAGTAACTTTTTACCTTCTTCGGTTTTTTCGCTTCCCATTCTCAGCTCAAACACTTTACGGGCGGCCTCCCAATATGGAGGGATGGTATTTAGCAGCGTGAAAAGGTTGCTGGGGCCTACAATATCAACGCCTGCCGCGTAGACATCCGGGGTAAATGCCAGGCCTGCTAAAGTCGCATATCCCCCGTAGCTGCCACCCATAATAGTCACGCGTTTTGGATCCACGATTCCCTGTTCAACCAAATGTTTTACGCCCCATGTTATGTCATCCTGCATCAGTTTGCCCCATTCAAGATTTCCCCCATCCAGAAATTTCTTGCCATAGCCTGTGCTTCCTCTGAAGTTAGGGTCCAGTACTGCAAAACCCCGGTTGGCAAACAGCTGCGCATAAGAATTGAAACCCCAGTAGCTTCTGCCCCAGGGTCCGCCATGTGGAAATACAAGAAGGGGAAGTTTTTTCGGTTCTACATTTTTAGGTAAGGTGAGATATGCAGGAATTTCCATCCCATCGCTGCTTTTATATTTGATAGGCTCCATCGGGCTCAGGTACGCCTCATAAGTTTTAAGCTTTGGTCTTGGAGTGTACTGTTCGATTATTTTTTTTGAATCTCTGTCAAAGAAGTAAACGGTTGTAACTTTAGTGTCGCCTGATACGCTGAACAGCCATTTTCTTTCATCTTTAGTTAAACTGTTCACTCTGATTTCAGTCCCCGTAAATTTGGACTTCAATAAGTTATAATCCGCTTCGAAAGCTTTGTCCCTAAAATACAGCCTTTCTTTTTCATCAGTATAGGAAGTGTAGATTAATTCCCGGCTGAGATCGCTGAATACTGCATATCTGAAATCAACACGGTTCATAGGATCTTTTTCCACATCGGTTGTTTTGCCGTTTGCTGGATCCAGCAATACCAGCTTAATAAAGTTATTTTCAACACCTTTATTCGTTTCGATATAAAGTTGATCATTGTTTTTGGTAAATGCGTAGGGATATACCGATTCTAATGCGCTCACCGCATAAATTTTATTAAATTTTCCATTTTCGGATGCGGCCAGAAATTCTGTAGATCCGTCTTCTGGAGTACGCATAGCAATTCGGGGCTGTTCATCCCAGTCAAAGATCCAGTTTGTAATCCGGTCCTTATTTTCCCGTATTTGAGTCAGTTTCCCTGAACTGATTTCAAGCTTGTACAGATCGTGCCATTTCGGATCACGGTTATTCATGCCAATCATCAGCACATTGGGATCCTATTTGCTCACTAGAAAGATTTCGATTCTGGCATCATCAAAGGGCGTCAGGTTTCTGTTTTCCGGGATATCCTGACCCGCGAGGTTCCCGGCAGAGGGAGAAACTGAATAAATGTTATAATTTTCATTTCCTCCTTTGTCTTTAGCATAAATGATGTGTTTGCCGTCGTCGGTCCAGAAATAGCCAGCTAAAGGCCGCTCCAGATTGGTGAGTCTTCGTGCTTTTTCAAAAGGTTCGTCAAACTTTTTGATCCAGATATTCAGGATACCGTTATAACTTTTCATAAAAGAAATGTACTTTCCATCCGGACTCAATTTTCCGTCGGAAATCTCGGGATTATCAAAGAAAATACTGCGGTCAATTAACGGTACCGATGTCGCAGTTTGGTTTAATTTTGTCTGTGAATTTAGATTCACAGTAAACAGGCAGCTGAAGGCTAAAAGATAGATCAGACTTTTCATGGTAATAGTTTTTTAGTCGTTAGTGTTTTTTAGGAAATCTCTTAAATATAATTAAATATGACTAAAAAATATCAGTGTGTTCAAAATAACTGTATTGCAATGTTCTGAATACCAGTTTGTAGGATAAGTTTCTCGGCTTCTCAACCGGGCTTAGAGTGAAAATCGTCAGAATATTAAATCAATGTTTAACGTGATTTCGTAGCAGTATCTACTTATTATTAATCATAAGTAAAATTTTACAGCGAAAAATGTATTTTAGTAAAAAATAAAACCATGCAGATTCCCGCCAATTCTATTGAAGAATATCTTTCAAATGTTCCTGATGAAAGAAAAGATGCATTCAAAAAACTTTACAAAACGGTTTCAGAAAATCTTCCGGAAGGTTTTCAGGAAGGCTTAAATTACGGAATGATCGGGTGGAGCGTTCCATTGGAAACCTATCCGGACGGTTACCACTGTACGTCAAATACACCGCTGCCTTTCATCAATCTGGCATCGCAGAAAAATTTCATCGCGTTATATCACATGGGGATTTATGCAAAACCTGAACTTTTGAACTGGTTTGTAACTGATTTCCCAAAGCATTCAAAAAAGAAACTCGATATGGGAAAATCTTGTATCCGTTTCAAAAAACCTGAAGATATTCCTTTTGAACTCATCGCAGAACTGGCAAAAAAGATGTCACCCGAAGACTGGATTTCGCTTTATGAAAAACTCTACAAAAAGAAGAAATAATTATTCCCGGAGGACTTTTACCCGTCCGTCTTTCCACATTCTGATCACCGAAGATCCGGAATATTCGGAGATTTTATCGTGGTTTTCCTCAGCTACAGCATCTACAGAAGCGGTGATTTCTTTAGAAATATCCGAAAACTGCATCGGTGATTTATCGCCGCTGAAATTGGCTGAGGTCGAAACCAAAGGCTTGTTCAATTTACCAATGAGTTTTTTCAGATAGTCATCTTTCACCAAACGGATTCCGATGCTGCCGTCTTCCGCGAGGATTTCCTTTGGCAAACCTTTAGGATTGTCATAAATTAAAGTCACCGGCTTTTCCGATAAATCCATGATTTCCCACGCCATTTCCGGAACTTCCACCAAATCCTGCAATCTCTTTTCCGATTCAACCAGAATAATCATCGATTTGGATTTTTCCCGCTTCTTGATTTCAAATATTTTATTGATGGCTTCGACATTGGTCGCGTCGCAGCCAATTCCCCAAATGGTATCGGTTGGATAAAGGATGGTTCCGCCGGATTTAAGTGTATCGATGAGGTTTTGCATAGTGTAGATTTGAATTTAATTCCTTGTATTATATTCTTTTGCTGGTTTTAATTTTCAATTGGAACGGGCTTTAATCCGTCGACCCGTTTTGCGATTTTTGATAGGCATAAAAACGGGATTTCGTCATAATTCTCGTACAGGGATATCAATAGGAACGGGCTTTAGCCCGTTTTCTAGTTTCAGGTTAAAATGGCTTTAGCCAAAACCTACAGTGCGGCATTTTTAAAATTATATTTCTCCATAAATTCTATATATTCATCCGAAAAAGATTTCTGTGCGTGATGCTTCTCCTGATTTTTAATATAATTTCTCACATGATCAATCATTGATTCGGAAATTGAAACTGCAAAATATTCATCTTGCCACTGAAATTTTTCTGATGTTAAATTATTTTTGTTAATCCAGAATGAGGACTCTCCTTTGATCAACTGTACCACTTTTTCTATAGTCTGATTGGAACTTAAAGAAATGAGACAGTGACAATGATCAGCAAATCCGTTAACCATTTCCAAAAAAATCCCTTTTTCGGCTGCATTTTCCTTTATATGTTTCCATACTTTATTCCTCAACGCCGGAGAATGGAGGAATGGTTTACGGTGTAATGTTGAAAACACCAAATGGATATATATTTTGATATAAGGCATAACGAAAACAAAAATATAACATTTTAAGTTTTGGCTAAAGCCAATGGTTGGCTTAATCTTCATAAACGGGCTAAAGCCCGTTCCTATTCATAAATTTCGAAAAATCCTGAGATTTCTACACCACCTCAATCAAACTTCCTCTTTCCTCATCTTTTACGATATTTAGGGATACCGGGATCTTTTCTTTGAGTTCTTCAACATGAGAAATAATTCCGACGATTCGGTTTTCTTTCTGCAGGCTGGTAAGTGTTTCAAAAACCACATTTACCGATTCCAGATCCTGGGTTCCGAAACCTTCGTCGATGAAGAAGAAATTCTTATCAGCTTTTGCATTGGTCTGCACACTTTCGGCCAGAGCCAGCGCCAAACTAAGCGAAACCTGAAAAGCCTGACCGCCGGAAAGCGTTTTTACACTTCGGCAACGGCCTTCATTCAGATAATCGATGATCTCAAAATCGTTGTTTTCGTTGAGTTGCAGACTCAGCTGATTTCTCGTCATGCGGTGGAATCGGATATTTGCATGATCACACAGCTGACGCAGATAGATTGAGGAAACATACTGCACAAAACCCGCACCTTTAAAGAGATTAGTCATTATTTTCAGGTTTTCCGAGCGTTTCTGAAGTTTGGATAAATCTTTCAGCAAACCTTCCTTTTTCCTGAATTCATTCTGAAGTCTTTCGATTTCTGTGGTGAGTTTTACGACGGCATTGTTGGCGTTGTTTTTTTCTGTTTCCAGGGTTCTAAACTGGGCTTCGACTTCTGAAAATTGAGTTTCATCAAAATGAAAACCTTTCAGTTTGGTTTCCAGTTCTGCAATTCCGTTTTTAGTGGTTTCAAATTCGATCCGGAATTTCTGGATGAGATTTCTGTTTTCCAGAATATTGATTTCCTGAGCAAGAACAGATTCAACTTCATTCAGACCTCCGAATTTATTAAGAATTAAAGCCTCTTTAATCTGAATTTCATTTCCAGAAATTTCTTTCTTAAGTTCTAAAAGCTGCTTTTCCAGTTGAGAAACAGTTGATTTTTGTGCCGCGAGACTTACCGCTATTTCTTTCTCTTCCTCGCTTAATTTCTGATACTGTTTCTCCGTCTCCAGATTTTGTTTTGATAAATCGGAATGCAGTTTTTCAACTTCAGAAACGGTGTGTTCGTGATAATTTTCCCACCTGAAGATTTTGAGATTCGCTTCGCTGGCGTCATTTTTCGTTCTTACTTCATGCTCTTTGCGTTTAAAGTCTTCCAGCGCTTTATTGAATTTATTCAGATCCTGCTGCGTTTGTTCAAGATTTTTGTGCTCGCCTGAGATCACTTTTTGCAGTTCTTCAATCTGTTTTTCAATTTCAAAAGATTCCGCTCTTTTGGTGTTGAAATCCGCTTCGTTTTCAGGATTAAATTCCTCCCATATAAAAGTTTTCAGATGCGTTTCCTGCTGGATCATTATCGATTGTAATTGGTCGTTTTCTGTTTCCAGCTGCGATTGAAGAAGTTTTTTTCTCTCTAGAATTTTTTCTACGGCAGAAGTTCTGGTCTGAATTTCCTTTTGCTGAAAGTCAAGTTCGTCCAGCTGTTTCTGGATTTTACCCAATTCGCTGGAAACGTCATTAAATTCAACAATATGTGGATGCTCGAGCGAGCCACAAAGCGGACAGGATTTTCCATCATGCAGCTCATCGGCAAAATGAGCGAGTTTCTGCTGAACTTCCAGCTGACTTTTTCTGGCTGAAATTTCTTTTTTCTGTTTCTCGAGCGCCGTAATTTTTAAATTGAAATCCTGCTGAAAAGTATCAGTTTCAATGTTGAAAGGTTTTAATTCTTCTTCGATTTTCTGAAGTTCGGCCTTGAAATTTTCTGTTTTTTCAGTTTGTTTTTGCAGCGATTCGAGCATGTTTTTTCTGGTGGAGAACCAGTTTCCGGCATTTAGAAGTAATTGATTATCGAGCTTTTTGGGCTTTAATTCTCCAAGTCTATTTTCTAATTCCTGAATCTTTTCTTTGGTTAAAGTCTGCTTTGATTCTACTTCTTTTACTTTAGCTGAACCATTTTCCGTGCGTTCTTTCAATAATTTGATTTCTGCGGAATAACCCAACATTTGCAGAATAATCTTTAAATCATTTTCCTGAATTTTTGACTGGTCTAAAGCTTCAAATTCAGGCCGGATTTTTTCAAGCTGTTCTTTATTCTGATTAAATTTTTTAGTGGTTTCCTGTAAAGCAGTAGAATGCGATTTCTGCTCTTCCATCCTGTTCTTCAGCTCAGAATAAAGTTTGTTTTTCTCCGAAATCAGGGGCGTGAAAATTCTGAAAATCCTGTCATAGAGTTCTGTTTCGGTTTCTAAAGCATCAAAAGTTTTCTTCTCGTCAAGCAGTTTTTTGTAGTTTTCTTTTTTTGAATTCAGTAACTCGAAATCGCTTTTCAGATTTTTTAAATTCCGGTAAGTTTCTTCGGCTTTTTTAAATTCAGTGTTGATGTTTTCGAATTTCTGCTTTTCAGTTTTCAGCAGTTCATTTTGGGCTGAAATATGTTCTTCATTAATGTCTTCAAAACCTTTCAGATGACCTTCAAGCTGATCGAGTTCTGATCTGTTTTTACTGGTCAGAACAGCGGTATTATTCTGCAGATCGTACTGCTGAAGGTTGAAGATTTCCTTCATCATATTAGTCCGTTCTGCAGCACCCAATTCCAGAAACTCCTTGAACTGTCCCTGTGGAATGATGATCGTACGCTTGAAATTCGCATAACTGAGACCGATAATTTTCTCGCAGTCGGAATGATCTAACGGAACCCATTTTTCATTTTGCTTCTCGTAATAGGTTACAGAACTGGGTTTTACATCTTCAAATTTCTTTGAATTACGCTTGAATTCCCTTTCCACGCGGAAGATTTTATTGTCGTGATTGATGAAATCGAAGCGCATGAAAGAGCTGTTCGCTTTCAGATTCATCATGTTGTAAGCCCTTTTATCGCGGGCATTCAACCTTTCCGTCTCTCCGTACAAAGCAAAAGAAATCGCTTCCAGAATGGACGATTTTCCGGAACCAACCGCTCCGAAAATTCCAAAAAGTCCAGCCTCAGTAAGTCCTGTAAAATCGATGGTTTGCCTTTCCTGATAAGAATATAAACCTTCGAGCGTAAGTTGAATCGGAATCATGGATTACAGATTTTTAATTTCGTTGAACAGATTGATGAGGTCGTCATTGGCTTCCTGGCCGTTGTTTTTGGATTTAAAATAATCTTTGAAAAGCGACTGAATATCCTGATTCAGATTAACGGTGCGCAATTCATTTTCATTAAATTCCTGATTTCTGACTTTCGGAATCAGATGTACAATCCCGTGATGAGTCTGGTAAATGCGTTTTCTTTCTTCTGCGGTAAGAAATGTTTCGCTTTCTAATGTCAGTTCTACGAAAGAATTCTGATTTTCAGTAAGCCATTCAACAGCAGTTTCAACATTGTTAAAGGTTTTTCTGGCCAAACTTTTTCCATTTTGCAATGGAATTTTTTGAAAAGAAACATTTTGATTCGGCTGCGCATCAATAATTGAAATATATTTGGTCTGTCCGGCCTCGCTAAAACTGTAGCAGAGTGGGGAAGAAGCGTACACAACAGGTTTATCTTCGGTTCCGATATTTCGACAACCATGGAGATGTCCCAAAGCCGTGTATTGTATCTGAGCCGGAATGATATCTGAGTAAATTAAATCCGCATTCCCAATTTTGATGGGCTTTTCTCCTTCAGGTTCCTCCAGAAGCGGAGCGCCTTTTTTATTTATGTACAGGTGAGCCATGAGAAGATTTACCCCGTTTTCATCACAATATTTATCAGCCAGATTTTTCCAGTTTTCGGCTAAAACATTATTAAGTTCTTCTTCTTTATTCTCCCCGAAATATTCCTTCAGACGGATTTCGTTCGCGTAAGGTGTATGAAGAATTCTAACAGGAAAATCCTGATTTTTCATCTGAATTTCAATATATCCCGGAGCGGATTTTATGATGGTGAAACCTTCCACTTCAAACGGACTGACCTCCGCTTTTGGATGACCAATGAGGATAATTCCACATTCGCGGGCCAAGGGATCGGGTGCGTCGATGAGATTTGGGGAGTCATGATTTCCGGAAATGGCAACAACGGGGCGTTTTCCGTTTAATGAAAGCCTTTTTAATGTTTTATAGAAAAGTTCCGTCGCCTCAACACTGGGATTAAAATTATCGAATAAGTCACCGGCAATCAGAACAAGATTAACATTCTGTTCGTTGGCGATTTCTACGATTTCGTTCATGACCAAAACCTGTTCTTCAAGTCTTGAAAATCGGTCAAGTCGTTTACCCAAATGCCAGTCGGCGGTATGCAGAATTTTCATGTTCAGAAGTATTTAGGATATAATGGAGTCATTTAAACGTCCACTTTCCAAATGTAAGGACAAAATATAATGAATTTCCACTGCATTCCGTATAAATAAATTCTAATGAGTAATTTTACGGCATTATGGAACAGAAACAGAAAGATCCTCTTCATGGAAAGCGGCTGGATGCAATTTTAGAGGAATTGGTGGAATATTATGGCGGGTTTGAAGATTTGGGAAAGCAGATCGATATTAAATGTTTTACCGATAATCCGAGTATAAATTCTTCTCTGAAGTTTTTAAGGAAAACCGATTGGGCAAGAACGAAGGTTGAGAGCTTATATCTGTATGTTTTAAGGCAGAAAAAGAAAAACGCGAAACCGGATCAGTAGTTTAATCTAAAAACTTCCCGGAAACATAATACCATCTTCCATTGACGTTTTTAAAAAGCGAATGTTCGTGGTGAAGCTGCTTTTTGCCGTTTTCATCGGTGTAATACGCTTTAAATTCCACCTGATCAGAAGTTGGCGTTTTGATGATTTCGAGTTTGGTCCACTCATTTATTTCTCCCCATTCCTGTAAATCTTTTTTATTGTGAAATTTACGCTTGGAAGGCAAAGTAGTTTCCATTAAATAGGCTCCGTTGGGAACCGCAAAAGCGCAAAACCGTGATCGCATCAACGCTTCCGCAGTTGGAGCGTGTTTTTCTCCGTTGTGAAAAGGTTTGCAGCAATCTTCGTATGTTTTTCCGGAACAGCAGGGACAGTTCATGTTTTGTAATTCTTTAAATAAGTTTCGGCTAAAGCCAATGCTCATTTTAATAAATAAACGGGCTAAAGCCCGTTCCTATTGATGTTTATGATCAAATTTACCTTACGACTGTAAATATCTTTCGCGGATAATATTCAGATGGTGAATATTATGACCGACTACTAATTTTCCTAAGGTTTCCACGGAAATTTCATTCCCGTTTGCGACACCCGATTCAGCCAACTGTTCTGCATTTAAGTTTTCAAAAAATATCAGAGACGATCTTCTAACACTTTCAAACTCATCCATCAGACTTTTTAAACTTCTTTCTTTGGGATAATGTTTTGCATAAAGTTCTTCATCCCAGCCGGCAAGTTCGGTTTTGTCTTTTCTTGAGAATCGTAATGCACGGTAAGCAAAAATTCTTTCCGCATCAATGAGGTGCTGCAGCAGTTCTTTCAAAGTCCATTTTCCTTCGGCGTAAGCATATTCTGCCTGTTCCGGAGTTAAACTGTCGTAAATTTCCAGGGTTTTCGTCCCGGAAATCTTCATTTCTTCAATCCAGTTTTGCGACGGGATATAATCAAGATAACGCTGGATGTATTTTTGAAAATCAGTCATATCGATAGGTTTTAAAAGTACTCGCAGATTTCGCGGATTGAGCTGATTTTTCATCTGCGTAATTTGCCAAATCTGCGAGCAATAATTAGTAAAGCCAGAAGTCTAACTCATTAAGAAAACGCTCTTTCCAGATCGGCAATCAGATCATCTTTGTCTTCAATACCAACACTTAATCTTACCAAATCGTCGGTAATTCCCAGTTCAGCGCGTTTGTCTTCAGGAATGGAAGCATGCGTCATCAAAGCCGGATGATTAGCCAAAGATTCAACACCGCCTAAAGATTCAGCCAAGGTGAAAACTTTTACTTTTTCTAAAAACTTAATGGCGTCTTCTTTTTTACCTGATTTAAACGTAAAGGAAACCATTCCGCCGAAATCTTTCATCTGTTTTTTCGCCAGATCGTGTTGTGGATGAGATTCTAAACCTGGATAAATTACTTTATCAACCGCAGGATGACTTTCTAAATATTTAGCGACTTCCATACCGTTGTCCGAATGACGCTGCATTCTTAAAGCCAGAGTTTTAATTCCTCTCAAAACCAGATAAGAATCATGAGGACCGAGAATTCCGCCGCTCGCAAACTGGATGAAGTGAAGTTTTTCGCCCAGTTCAGCAGTTTTAGCAATCAGTGCTCCGGCAATAACATCGGAATGTCCACCGAGATATTTTGTCGCGGAATGCATTACAATATCAGCACCCAGATCTAAAGGAAGCTGCAGATAAGGTGAGGCAAAAGTATTGTCAACCGCAACCAGAATTTCTTTTCCTTTTACCAGATCGGTTACCGCTTCGATATCCACCAGTTTCATGAGCGGATTGGTTGGCGTTTCGAGCCAGATGAGTTTGGTTTTATCGGTAATTAAATCTGAGATTTTAGAAACATCGTCGAAATTCACGAAAGTAAACTTTAACTGATATTTTTCGAACAAACGGGTAAACATTCTGTAAGTTCCGCCATAAAGGTCATCAACCGCAATTACTTCATCACCCGGATTCAGTAATTTTAAAACACAGTCGATCGCTGCCAAACCGGAACCGAAAGCCAAACCTCTCGCACCGTTTTCAATGCTTGCCAAACTGTCTTCCAGAGCCTGTCGTGTAGGATTCGCGGCGCGGGAATATTCGTAACCGGAATGGATTCCCGGAGATTTCTGCGCAAAAGTTGAAGTTAAAAATACAGGCACATTTACCGATCCTGTCGCTGATTCGTGGTGTTGCCCACCGTGGATTACTTTTGTATTGAAGTTCATAGTGATTTGATTTGATTTGATTTGAAATTTGAAGTTCGGGATTTGAAAATTACATTTTTATCGCAGATTTCGCCGCGAACTGCTCCGCCATTTCTTCCATCCATTTTGCAACATCTTCTTCTCCGGTAGCACGTTCGTAAGTGTTTGCCAAAGAAACAAGGATTTGGTGAAGAAACATTTTCATCTGGTCTACGGGCATGTCTTTGGTCCAGAGATCGATTCTTAAAGCTTCCATCGTCTTATCGTCCCAAACAGAAATCATGGTTGCTTTGGTTTCCTGGGCTTCGATTCCGCCATCTTCGGCGTTCCAGGTCATGGTTTCCGGAACGTGGTTTTCATCAAGTTCAATGTCTATGGTAATTTGGGTCTTTCTCATGATTTTATTTGAATTGGGAGTCGGCGGTAAGCGCAACTCTTTTTAATATTTAGGTTTATAGTTGCTTTGGTTGAAAATGTCCTGAGCGTTCATTTTCAGGAAATCGCCGAGTTTTGTTTCAGGTTTTTCCTGATAGAATTTCCTGCTGATTTGCCATCCTGTGAAAATTCCGACTCTTGGAGAAGATTCGTTATCGATTTCGGTATAGAATTTTGAAAACGGACCGGGATTGATAAACCGTTCCTTTAATCGGATGTCGTCACTGAAAATAAGATTGCTTTCTACGAAATAATTCCAGATGTTTACTTCATTTTCTTTTGCCCATTCATATTGTTTCTGGGAATAATGCATCTTCAGATAATCCGGAAAATCCGGTAGAAAAGCATCCTGAAGGGTCATAATTTTCCCCTGATAAATAATCTCGTCGATAAATTTCTGGTGATTGGGATTTGGCTGAACAAAATATTCGGCAAAGGTTTGCGATACTTTAGGAACGATATTCTGAGGATTCATTGAGAGTTGGAAATACTGCTCCAAGCCTTTGTAATTTGGGTTGTTGTCGCCCATAAAACCGGTAACATCAATAAAAAGCATATTGACATCATCTCTGTAAAAGACAGGTTCCATAATTCCGCTCAACACCGATGAAAAGAGAAAAACCTGCGGTTCTTTAAATTCAGGGAAATGGTATTTGATGTGCGAAAAAAGGCCTGTTAAATCTTTGTTGAGTTTGGCAATATCAATTTTAGAAATGGCTTCCTTATAAATTTTCACTTCAGCCGTATCGGCTCTTCTGATGCTGTAATCCTCATCAGGAACACTTCCCTGAAACCACGGATATTTCTGTTTGAATTCCTCGAGAGGTACATTCGTGTCGTAAAATTTCTTTGAAATATCGGTCACTTCCACATTTTTCGCAGGGTCTTTTATTTCGACATTCCAAATATTTTCCGTCTCTTTTTTGCAGGAAACTGCACCGAAAACTAAAACGGCTGAAAAAAGCAAATATCTAAAAAACTTCATTATTTTTACATCAGATTTAAGACGCAAAAATAAGCAAAATTTAAGGATTCTGCGATCTCCGTCACTTACTTGAAAACAGACAAAAAATGCAAACAGAAAAAATAACAGAAAAGATCGTTTCCTGGCTGAAAGAATATGCCGAAAATGCTAAAGTTAAAGGATATGTGATCGGAGTTTCCGGCGGTGTGGATTCTGCAGTAGTTTCCACCCTGTGTGCAATGACGGGACTGAAGACGCTTTTAATCGAAATGCCGATTCATCAGAAAGAAGATCAGGTAAACCGCGCCTGGGAACATATTGAAGATCTGAAATCGAAATTTTGTAATGTCGAAGCCATTTCGCTGAACCTTACACCTTCTTTCGAAGAACTTTATAGGGCTTTTAATGTAGATGATGAAATATATCCGGAAGAAAAACTGGCATTTGCCAATACAAGAGCGCGTCTGAGAATGCTTACGCTGTATTATTTCGGGCAGCTGAACGGACTTTTAGTTTGCGGAACCGGGAATAAAGTTGAGGATTTCGGGATTGGTTTTTACACCAAATACGGCGATGGTGGAGTAGATGTTTCGCCGATTGCCGATCTTTATAAAACCGAGGTTTACGCACTGGCGAAATCGCTGAATCTGGTAGAATCAATCCAGAATGCAATTCCGACCGACGGACTTTGGGATGTGGAAAGAACTGATGAACAGCAGATTGGCGCCTCTTATCCGGAACTCGAAAAAATCCAGAAAGAATGGGGAACCAAAACCGAAGCAGATTACAGCGGAAGAGACCTGGAAGTGTATAAAATTTTTGCCCGAATGAACAAAGCCGCGCAACACAAAATGCAGCCCATTCCGGTTTGTGATATCCCTGAAGAATGGAGGTGAAAAAGAACCATGAAAAAGATTCGGTTTAAAAATATTATCTAAAATTAAAAATGAACAGACAAAGTCTCAAACTCGTTTTCTTTTTTATCATCGGGATGCTTACTGCGTTTTTGGTGATGTACCTCGTCAATAATTACAAAATTGAGAAGAAGAGTGAAGCCGGAACTCAGCAAACAACTACGGTAACGCAGGAAAGTGGATACGCAGATCGTCAAGAAAATCAGCAAAACATTCAGCAGGATTCCCAAGCAAATAAGGAAAGGAATTCTTCAACTAACTCAGGCAATATTGATGACCTTACCGAAGAAAACCTGGTCATTGATTATGTGAAAGCGAACAGAAAACTTCCGCATTATTATATCACCAAAGGCGAAGCCAGAAGTAAAGGCTGGGTCGCGTCTGAAGGAAATTTATGTGATGTTTTGCCAGGTCGAGCGATTGGCGGGGATAAATTCAGCAACAGAGAAAAAACTTTGCCAATAGGGGCGCAATATTTTGAAGCCGACGTGAATTACAACTGCGGACGGCGAAATGCCGACCGAATTGTCTTTACCAAAAACGGTGAAGTTTGGCTGACTAAAAATCATTACAAATCATTTGAAAAGCAATAGAAAAAATTTAAATCACTTCTAAAAAATAAAAATGAAAACAGTTTATATCGATTTTACAGACATCGGCGATTACGATGATTTTTATGCCCAATTAAAGGAAAAACTTACGCTTCCGAAATATTTCGGCGATAATTTAGATGCGCTTTATGATTCGCTGACGGGTTTTGTTCAACTTCCGCTTCATCTTGAATTTGTGAACTTAAGTGTTGATCAGCTCGAAACTTTCGAAGATTTGCTCGTAACGCTGGAAGATGCAGAAGATGAAATGGATGATTTTACGTTCGCTTATTTTCTAGAGCAATACGAAGATGAAGAAGGTTCTGAAGAAGAAACTCCAACTCAACAATAAATAATAAAACCACCGAAATCCGGTGGTTTTAATTTGATATTAAATACTGACTGAAGAACTCCTTATTTTAAAGCTGATAAAAGATCAACTCCATTTACTGTTGCCCAGTTTCCGGAAGTTAGGGTAACTTTTTTTACAGTTGCATCACTCGTAAAAGTTTTTCCTCCGTTTGGCGTGTAGGCGTAACCCCAAATGTTCAGATTATCCGAACCGGTGTGATTGATCGGGGAAATACTTATTTTATTTTTGTTAACCTGCTCGCTTTCGGTTGCGGCATCCTGAATCAGAACAGCGTAGGCCTTTTTGCCGTCGGTGTCTTTGTAACCGTCTATAAATACATTGCTGAAGATTCCGTTCCCGTGTTTCTTGAACTGAATCGCCGAAACCTCGATGGATCCAGCGGTTTCTGGTTTTGTTCCTGCCGCTCTTATCAAAGTGATTCCGTTTACTTTCGGTGCGGTATTGTCTGCGTTTCCGGACGCCTCAATTTCCATCCCGAAATTTCCGATACTTGTTTGGTAAGCAAACCAGTTGCTGTTATTCTGTCCGCTCCACGCGTCCTGCCAGTCGAAGGAATCATCGTAATTTCCGTAAGCCACAAGGTTTTTTCCGCTTACTGTTCCGCCGAAAAATTCGTAACCGTCATCTGTTCCCATGTAAGCGACTAAATTTTCAAGAACTGTTCCTGCACCTACGGAATAGAAAGTCATTGAATTCGTTTCAGAAGTTCCGTCTCCGATTTTTTTACCGCCATATTCTACTCTTACATATTTTAAACTTCCGGAGTTATCGTTCGGATTGTCGCCGCCATAATAAACGTTGTTCCCGTCTTCAGAAAGTGCCTTTGATGCACCGTTAATGGCTTTAATAGGCGCATTTCCGTAAACGGTTACTCCGCCCCAGTCGCCGGGTTTTTTGTTGTCGGTGGTAAAAACAATTGGTTCTGCAGCGGTACCTTCTGCATAAATTTTTCCGCCCTGTAACACGACCAGGCTGCTTCCTACGGAAGTTTTTGCGGTAAATGTCGCGCCGGGTTCTATAGTAAGTGAAATTCCTTCAGGAACTTTTACGATTCCTTCCAGTGTGTAGGTTCCTTTTTTTACAACGGTGTTCTGTTTCAGCGTTCCTGTCAACGTTCCTGTTCCGCTTAAAACAGCTCCTGTTGTTCCGCCGGTTCCCGTTCCACCACTGTTGATATCGGCATCTTCTCTGATTTCTACCGTACAAGATGTCACTGCAAATACTGCTGCAAGTGCCCATAAATTAAAAATGTTCTTTTTCATATTACTTTTAAGTTTTTTATTAATGATTTTTAGAAGGTATACCCAGCGGTGAAGTTGAAAGTTGTTCCGCGTTTGTAGTCGGTATGAGTTGTTGTTCTCACATTCAAAGGCATGTAGCCTTCGTCGCCGAGCTCAAGTTTATAGGTGCTGTTCAGAATATTCTGAATTCCGAGTTTCAGGTTCCAGTTTTTAGTAAGCTGTGCGTTGTACACAAAATCAAGCTGGTGGAAAGGTCTTTCGTAAATATGGTCTAATCCTGAAGTTCCCACAGTGAAAATCTTCGGACCGGAGACGTTATAGATAAATGAAAGAGTATGAGGAAGATTATTCGCATTTCTAAATTCATATTTCAGATCAGCATTGGCGGTCCATGGTGCAGCGCCCTGCAGGTTTCTCTCTTTTAATGTTCCTGTGAAATTCGCAGGCATTTCCTGTTCCAATTCTTCGGCACTTCTTTCAACTTTGGAATACATAAAAGTGGCATTGGCTCCTAAAGTCCAGTTTGATAGCGATTCACTAATCCTTGATAAGTTCAAAATTCCTTCAAGTTCAGCTCCGGCTAAAACTGCATTCTTTGCATTGAAATAGGTAATTGCTACACCGTTGGAATTTCCCGATGCTGTGTAACTTCTTTCGATGGCATTATCGATTTTTTTAGCAAAAATATTCACTGCAAAAAGTTCTTTATTGGTCGGAAAAATCTCATACTTCAGATCGAGATTGTAGTTTTCGCTGTTCTTCAGGTCTTTGTTTCCAATGATGTTCTCGTTATCCGGATTGATGTAAGTAATCGGCATATACTCAATCAAAATCGGCCTTGTAATGGTTTTACTTGCCGCAAAACGGATGTTGGATTTCGTGTTGAGTGATTTTTTAACCGAGAACGAGGGTAAAATAAAATACTGGTTTCTGCTCAGATTATTAAATCCTGAATCTCCCTGTTCCTTATATCGGGTAATGTTGATGTTGTTTTCAACACGGCCTCCCACTAAAATATCCCAGTTGTCATTTGGCTTATAATTTAAGTTCAGATATCCCGCATTTACAAACTGGTAAAGATTGGAGCGGTAATCATTTTCATTGGTTTCTTCCTTGAAATGGAAAGCGCCGTTCATGATATAATCGTTATAAATCTGCTGAGGATGATCAATGTCAACTACTACAGTTCTTAAGTCTACATTATCAATATTCGATGCAATAAACCGGTAGGAATTGCTTCTGTGATCGAAGAATCCGTTATATCCCACTGCAAGTTGCCAGGGATAATTTTTCTTTTCCCCTTTCTCACCAAGAAAAACTGAATATTCTGCAAAACCTGATAAGTAGCTGTTCCCGTTTACATCCAGATACTGACGGATGAGGTTGTTTCCGCCAAAAGTCATTTCCACTTCGTTAGGTTTTCCGGTAAGGAATCCTTCGGAAATCTTGCGGTCGGGTTGCTGAAAATTGTTTTTTACCCAGCTTCCTCCAACTTTGAAGAGATGACGGTCGCCAATTTTCTGGCTTCCAAGCAGCTGTACATCCAAAAATTTAGATAAATCCATCTGATCCACACGGAAAAAACGCCTTCCCGCATCCTGTTCTTTCTGATCCTTGTAACCCAGAAAATCGCTGATGACATTGGCAGAATTCTGTAGAAATATCGTGTTCAGGGCGACATTTAAACCGCGGTTTTTGTAGCTGAGGCCAACAAGTGCTGATGATTCCAGCTCATAGGTGTATTCTTTACGGTTTAGGTCGTTATTCATTTTACCTTCGGTCTGCAGAGAAATAAACTGGTTCTTATCTCCGTCGGTATATTCATATTTGCTGCCCTGGTTCAGAGAGAGCAGAAGTCCCATCTCAGCATTTTCGCCGGATTTAAATTTCTGCGCAGTGGTAAATCCAATGCTTGTATTCGGTAAAGCTTTGATGTTTTCAACATTCCAGCCGTCTTTGAAAGAATTTACTGATTCCTGTTGAGTGAAATTATAATTGGTCGGTACGAAACCTCTAACTTCACCTGGAAGTTGACGATCCCGTGAATTTAATCCCAGATAACCATTAACCGAGTAGGCGTTTGGATTTACTTTAAAATTTTTGAGAGTGGTTTGCGTATTGTAGCCGAAACCGAATTCGATTTTTGAAAAAGCTTTATCGATTGTTAGGGTTTCAATATCGAAAGTTGCCCCCGCAAAGTCTGCATAAAGATTAGAATTAAATGTTTTATAAATATTCAGTTTTCCCACCACATCGGTCGGAAACTGTTTCAGTGCAATGATTTTCTGAAACGGATTATTTGATGGGGAGCCCAAACCGTTAATCAGCAGGGTGTTGTACCGTTCTTCCAGACCTCTTACAAACAGTCCGCGGCCTTCCACGGTAGTAATTCCGGTTACTTTTACCAAACCCTGTTCTACATTAGAAATTCCTTTTCGCGAAATTTCCTCGGCACCCATCGACTGTTTCTGAATAACCGCTTTTTTTTGGTCTCCCAAAATTGCAGTTTCAGAGATTTTACTGCTGTTGCCGCGTATGATGACGCCCTCGATGTTTTTCTCTTTTTTTATAGTATCCGTCGGTGTTATCTGCCCATAAAACAAGGCGGATGAAGAGGTTAAGAACAAAACCGCAATACTCAGTTTTTTAATTTTCATTCCTTTATTAGATTTCTTTCGTTGCAAAGGAATAAAGAACACACTGTTTTGGTGTTTCTATAATCTTAAGTTTGCTTTAAGAAATTCTGAACGGAATTGGGGTAATATTAATTAATTATGAATATTGTAAAGTGGCGGCTTTGCGATATCAAATTTGACTAACTTTGAAAGGTTAAATAGTAAAGATGAATCAGAAAAAAATTCTTTTAATTGATGACGAACAGGATATTCTGGAAATATTATCCTATAATCTCGAAAAAGAAGGTTACCAGGTTTCCACCGCCAGCAACGGAAACGAAGGAATTGAAAAGGCAAAACAGATCATCCCCGATCTTATTCTACTGGATGTGATGATGCCGGAAAAAGACGGCATCGAAACCTGCCAGGATTTAAGAAAAATCAAAGAACTGCAGAAAACGCTCATCGTATTTCTTTCCGCAAGAAGCGAAGAGTTTTCTCAGCTTGCCGGTTTTCAGGCTGGAGCCAATGATTATATCGTGAAAATCATTAAACCGAAAATTCTTATTTCTAAAGTCAACGCCCTTTTACAGCTTACTTCGCAGGTTTCTGAGACTTCAAAAAATATTAATGTTGGCGATTTGATAATTGATAAAGACAATTTCAGGGTTTCCAAGGCCGGGCAACAGTTCCTGCTTCCTAAAAAAGAATTTGATCTGCTTTATCTCCTTGCTTCCAATACCAATAAAGTTTTCAAACGCGAAGAAATCCTGGAAAAAGTCTGGGGCAACGATGTAATTGTTGGCGAAAGAACCATCGATGTACACATCCGCCGCCTCCGCGAAAAACTGGGAATCAGTACCATTCAGACCTTAAAGGGAATCGGTTACAAATTAGTTGTGTAAATTTGTAAGATGAGGTTTCACCGGCTTACTTTACTTGCTTCAGTTTTCCTGACCGTAGCCATGTCTCTGGTGGCGTTGGGTTTCGATTATACCAACGATGCGGTTTTTCACAGCAAAAGCAATTTTTATCTTACTCTTTTCGTTTGCGTCGTCCTGATATTTGCGCTTAATTATGTGATTCTTGATTACCTTTTTAATTTCTATGGTAAGAAGCAGATAAGAAAAATCTCTACCATTCTTCCGGAAGACATCAGTCCCGATGATGATAATGAAATGGATTTTAAGCAGCTGGGGGAAAGATTTTCTGCCTTTAGCCAAAAGAGCGCGACCGAAATGGTAACCATGAAAGAAATGGAAACTTATCGGAAAGAATACATCGGAAATGTTTCTCATGAACTGAAAACCCCTTTATTTTCTATCCAGGGATATGTTGAAACCCTTATGGATGGCGGTGTGGAAAATCTGGCAATCCGCGATAAATACCTGGAAAGAATTGATAAATCGGTAGAAAGGTTACTTAATATCGTGAAGGATCTTGATATGATCAACCAATACGAATCCGGCGAAATAACGTTGAATGTCACCAGTTTCGATCTTAACAGTGTCGTGCGCGAGATTATTGACCTTCTGGATCTGGAAGCACTTCGGAAAGAAGCAAGAGTACAGCTGCAGACCGCAGCACCGCAGATTTTCGTAAATGCCGATAAGCAGAAAATCTCTCAGGTCCTGATCAATTTAATTTCAAATGCCATTCATTATGCGAACAGAGACAGGGCGCAGATTATCATCAAAACTACCATCCTGAAAAATAAGGTTTTGGTCACCGTGGAAGACAACGGAATGGGAATTAAACCTGAAGTTTTACCCCGTATCTTTGAAAGGTTTTACCGCGTGGAAACCAGCAGAAACCGTAACGACGGGGGGTCCGGACTGGGTCTCGCTATTGTGAAACATATTCTGGAAGCGCATGGGGAGAATATCTCCGTGGAAAGCGTATATTTGGAAGGTACACAGTTCAGTTTTTTACTCGAGAAAAGCAATTAACCAGCGCAAAATGTAAGCAAAACTTTTTTAAAAAAAGGGCTGCGAATTCTTTTTTGTCAAAATTCTATTGTTTTATATTTGTACCGGAAATCAATTCTAAAAAACTATCAAAATTTAAACACAAAATGGTTTATAAAATCCGCATTATTTTAGATGCTAAAGATGATATCTTCCGCGATGTTGAGATCAAGGAAAAGCAGAATCTCTGGAATCTGCATTTGGGAATCAAGAGCGCATTTACGCTCATGGGCGAGGATCTTTCGCTTTTTAACATTCTGGATGAGGAGGGAATGGTTGTAAAAACAGTTCCGTTGGAAGATATGAGTGATGATGGGGAAGGAGAAATAATGTCGGATGTATATATTACCGAAGCTTTCGAAAAAGTAGGTGACAAAGTTCATTTCCAGTATGGTTTTATGGATCTTTGGGAGTTCTTCTGCGAGCTGGTAGAAATTATCGACGAAAAACCTGCTGTAAATTATCCTATTACCGTTTTCCGTTTCGGAAATATGCCGCTGAAAGCACCGAGTAAAGGAGGAAAGAAAGCAAAGAAAAGTTCGCCGATTCCTTTGGCTGATGATGATTTCGGGAATTTTGACGAAGATTTCAGTTCCGGTGATTTTTCAGATGAAGACGAAGGTTTTGATGATGAGGAAGATGATTTCGATGATGATTTCTTTGAAGAGGATGATACTGACGAAGTTTAAAAATACAGCCCCGGATTTTCCGGGGTTTTTTATTGAACTTTTTATAGTAATTGAAGGGAGAACGATGCGTCCGCGACTGGGAATTTTAATAAAAAACCCATACATTTGCTAGCAAATCATCAGAATGAAAAAACTCATCCTTTTAGCAATCATCGGTCTGGGAATCGCATCCTGTACCACTCAAAAATCTACAAAAATGAACGAGTTGCCCAGCGAATGGAAGCACACCACCAATATTTACGAAGTTAATATAAGACAGTACACTCCGGAAGGAACTTTCCGGGCATTCGAAAAAGAGATGCCGCGTCTGAAAGAAATGGGAGTAAAGACCCTTTGGTTTATGCCGATCACACCCATCGCACAGAAAAATAAAAAAGGGCCTTTGGGCAGCCAGTATGCAGCACAGGACTACACCGCCATCAATCCGGAATTCGGTACGATGGAAGATTTTAAACATATGGTGGATGAAGCTCATAAAATGGGTTTCAAAGTAATCATCGACTGGGTTGCAAATCACACCGGTTGGGACCATGTATGGACGAAAACCCATCCTGAGTTTTATCTTAAAGATCCTAAAACAAACGATTTCCAGATCGCTTCCGGAATGGATGATATTATCGAACTGGACTACAGCAATCCTGAAATGCGATTAGCGATGATCGAAGCTATGAAATTCTGGGTGCGCGAAACCAATATCGACGGATTCCGCTGCGACCTCGCTGCTTGGGTTGAAGTTGATTTCTGGCAGCAGGCAAGACCGGAAGTTGAAAAAGTAAAACCGCTCTTCTGGCTCGGCGAATTCGACGAACTCGACAATCCTGATTACGGGAAAGTTTTCGATGCAAGTTACATCTGGAACTGGATGCACAAAACAAAAGATTATAACGACGGGAAAGCTTCTTTTGATGATTTAAAAAATCTTCTTTCAAGATATTCAGCGATCGGAGACGGTTCGATGAGAGCCTGGTTTACTTCCAATCATGACGAAAATACCTGGAACGGAACCGAGTATGAAAAATATGGTGTTCTGGCAAAACCTTTAGCCGTGTTTTCCGTAACGTGGAATGGCGTTCCGCTACTTTATAACGGTCAGGAACTTCCATTGAAAACAAAAAGACTGGAGTTTTTCGAGAAAGATCCAATCCCGTGGACAGGAACTAATGAACTTCACGGTTTCTACAAAACTTTACTAAACCTTAAATCAGATAATCCGGCATTAAGAGGAGGTGATCCTGCCGCAAAAACTCAGATTCTTAAAACTTCGGCAGACGATAAGGTCTTAGCTTATGTCAGAAAGAACGGTAAAGATGAGGTGTTGGTTGTTCTCAATTTCTCTAAAGAGAATGTCTCTTTTACCATCGGTGACGAAAATGTTTCCGGAGTATTTAAAAATGTTTTCAGTGGTCCCGTAAAAGATTTTTCACAGGATAAAAGTTTTTACTTACCGGTCGGCGGATATGCCGTAATGGAAAAATAAACGCTGAATGAACAAATCCGAAATCCTGCAGATCATTCATGACAAATTATCAGAAAAAATTGGTCATTTAGAACATCTGATTGCCGAAACCCGCGCCGCCAACAACGAAACGAAAAGTTCCATGGGCGATAAATACGAAACTTCGCGGGAAATGGTACAGCAGGAGATCAATAATCTGCAGATTCAACTGAATGAAAATCTGCGGGCGAAAAATTCTTTGAAATTAATCAATACCAATCTTCATCAGACCGTCGGTTTGGGAAGTCTGGTAGAAACGGATAAAGGCATGTTTTATATTGCAGTTTCCTTAGGCTCTCTTGAAACTGATCATCATAAAATATTTTTAATTTCCCCTGAAAGTCCTTTAGCACAAGCGATGACAGGAAAAGTTAATAAGGATGTTTTTGTTATTAATGCGGTAAAACAGACCATTAAAAATATCTGGTAAAAATTAGAAATATGAAATTAAAATTTGTTTTATGTTGGTCTTTGCTTCTGACTTTTATAAACATTCAGGCACAACAGATGCAGAAAGTGGTAGCGTCATTTGGTGGAGGTAGTTTAGGTTCTATAGAAATTTATACTGAAGAATTTGTGTTTTTTCTTACTGAAAATGGCAGTATTTCAGGTTTTACAACAAATAATTTTAACGGCAGTTTTGATTATTATGACAATGAACATTTTGAAAAAGAAAAATACGGAAAACTCAAAAGTTATGGGAATACAAAGATTGAGTATTGGCTGACTTCCAACGTGAATGATGCAAGATACGGGAAGGTGAAGAGTATTGGTAAAGTTACAATCGACTATTGGGACAGCCACAATTACGAAAAAGAAAAATTTGGAAGAGTAAAAAATATTGGAACGATCCCGGTAGATTACTGGGATAAAGACGGTTTCGACACGGCAAGATATGGGAAGATAAAAAACATAGGAAGTATATTTGTTGATTACTGGGAAAATGAACCACTAAATAAAGCAAAATACGGAAAAATCAAAAGCTTCGGACCTGTCAAATTTGACTATTGGGATAATTATTATAGCGATGAAGAGAAATTTGGTAAATTAAAATCAGTCACCGGAAATTCAGATAAAATACAGGTGAAATTCAATCACTTGCTATTTTATCAAAAATCTAATTATCAACCTTATTAATCAACCAATTAAAAAGGTTTGCTATTTTTGTAGAAAAAAACACTCCACATTCTTATCATGCAAAATTACCTCGACTTACTTCAGAATATCATCGACAACGGAACCGATAAAACCGACAGAACCGGCACCGGCACCCGAAGTATTTTTGGTTACCAGCTGCGATACGATTTGTCTGAAGGTTTCCCTTTGGTGACCACTAAAAAAGTTCATTTAAAATCAATTATTTATGAATTGCTTTGGTTTTTAAAAGGCGATACCAATGTAAAATATTTAAATGATAACGGAGTTTCTATCTGGGACGAATGGGCTGATGAAAACGGTGATTTAGGTCCGGTTTACGGCGCGCAGTGGAGAAGCTGGCAAGGAGCCGACGGCAAAGTCATCGATCAGATTTCGGAAGTGATTGATCAGATTAAAAAAAATCCGGATTCCCGGAGACTCATCGTTTCCGCATGGAATGTTGCTGAAATTCCTAATATGGCTTTAGCGCCTTGCCACGCAATGTTTCAGTTTTACGTTGCCGACGGAAAATTATCGCTGCAGCTGTATCAGCGAAGTGCCGATGTTTTTCTTGGCGTTCCCTTTAATATTGCAAGTTATGCGTTGTTACTGATGATGGTTGCACAGGTTTGCGATCTGGAAGTAGGTGATTATGTTCACACTTTTGGTGATGTTCATATTTATAACAATCATTTCGAGCAGGTCAAAAAACAACTTTCCAGAACTCCGAAAGCTTTACCAACGATGAAACTCAATCCTCAGATTAAAGATATTTTCAGTTTCACTTTTGAAGATTTCACGCTCGAAAATTATGATCCACATCCGGGAATTAAAGCGCCTGTAGCGGTTTAAATAAGTTTATTTGTTAAAGATCAGGTATTTCCGTAACTAATTTATCGTTTTTGCTACCCATTAAGAAAACTAATTCTTATGTGGAAAAAATTATTTACAGCCGCCCTGTCAGGAGCATTCATTCTGAATTTTGCCCAGCAGGGTAACCGCGAGAAACTATCAGCTTATCTGGATTCCCTCGCAGTACGTCATAAGGCAGTTGGCAGCTACGCGCTTGCGACTGGCAATGAACCTGACTTTGTAAAAGTAACCGGTTTTGCCGATGCTGAAAAACAGCAGAAGGCCAATATGAATACCCAATACCGGATTGGTTCGGTCTCCAAAATCTTTACTGCTGTTTTGGTGATGAAAGCGGTAGAAGAGAAAAAACTTTCGCTGGATACCAAACTTTCGGATTTTTACCCTGCGATCGAAAACTCACCGAAAATTACCGTAGCTCAACTCATGCAGCACCGTACCGGAATTCATAATCTTACCGACGAGAAGGAATATTGGGAATACCATCAGAATCCTAAGACTGAAAATGAGCTGGTTTCCATCATTCAGAAATATAAAAGTGACTTTTCTCCGGGAGAAAAACATGCTTACAGTAACTCCAATTACATCTTGTTGGGATATATACTGGAGAAAGTTTATAAAAAGTCGTATGCTGAACTGCTACAGGACAAAATTGCAAAACCCTTGAAACTTTCTATGACTAAAGTCGGCGGAAAAATTGATCCTGCAAAAAACCAGGCTCACGCCTATTACTACAAAAACGGAGTCTATGAAAAAAATCCGGAGACCGACATGAGTATCCCGATCGGCGCCGGAAATATTATTTCAACACCAACCGAGCTGCTTAAATTCGTCATTGCACTGGAAAACGGCAAGATCATTTCTCAAAAAAGCCTTGCGGCGATGAAGGATTTTAAAGATAATTACGGGTTTGGATTAGCTAAGGTGCCGTTTATTGACAGATACGGATATGGTCACAGCGGAAGGATCGAGGAATTCCGTTCGGTACTTTTTTACTTTCCGGAATCAAAAGCCGGGGTGAGTTTCATTACCAATCAATCGGATTATGATGTGAACCAGATTTCCATCAACATGTTGAAAACGGCAATGAATATGGATTTTAAAATGCCCGATTTTAAAGAGAAAACTGTTGATCTCGCACTCCTTAAAAAATATGAAGGCACGTACAAAGCACCAGGATTTCCGCTTGATATTAAAATTTTCGAAGAGAACGGAAAACTGATGGCTCAGGCTACCGGACAAACTGCATTTCCACTCGAGGTTGTTTCCGATTCCGAATTTAAATTTGATCCTGCGGGTATAAAAATGAAATTTAATCCCGATAAAAACACAATAGATTTCAATCAGGGATCTATGGTATTGACTTTCACAAGGCAGTAGTGTAAAAACAATTTTACTTTAAGTCAGTTAATACATCAAACAACGAATAAAAATATAAACAGCGATACATGAAGAAACTCATCATTTCCTTAGGACTACTCGGCATTCTATTTACCGGTACTGCCTACGCCCAAACCGAAACTTCCGGCAGAACCGAATACCGCCAAACCCACACTAAGTCTACGGAACTTAAGCATACTAAACTCAAAGTAAATTTCGATTATGCCAAAGAACAGATGAACGGCGAGGAATGGTTAACGGCCAGTCCGCATTTCTATCCTTCGGATTCCCTGATTCTGGATGCTAAAGCGATGCTCATTCACGAAGTGGCTTTGGACAAAAATGGTGGTAAAACGCCGCTGAAATACGCGTACAAAGATGATATGCTGAAAATCACTTTAGATAAGACCTATACGCGGAATCAGGAGTATACGGTTTACATTAAATACACCGCGCGTCCTAATGAAGTAACCGAAAAGGGCAGCGCTGCAATTACCGATGCAAAGGGACTTTATTTCGTAAACGCACAGGGAAAAGATGCTGATAAGCCTACCCAGATCTGGACACAGGGTGAAACCGAAGCCAGTTCTGCATGGTTCCCAACCATCGACAAGCCCAATCAGAAAACCACTCAGGAAATTTACATGACCGTGCCCGACAAATATGTCACTTTATCTAACGGTTTGATGAAATCTTCGGTGAAAGAAGGCAACGGGCTCCGTACCGATCACTGGGTGATGGATAAAAAGCATGCACCTTACCTGTTTTTTATGGGAGTGGGAGATTATGCTGTGGTGAAAGATAAGTGGAGAAATATTGCAGTAGATTATTATGTTGAAAAAGAATATGAAGCGTACGCGAAGCAGATTTTCGGCAACACTCCGGAAATGTTGGAGTTCTTTTCTAAAAAACTGAATTACGATTATCCCTGGTCCAAATATGCGCAGATTACCGCAAGAGATTACGTTTCCGGGGCGATGGAAAATACCACAGCGGTACTTCATCAGGAATCCGCGCAGCAAAAACCGGGCGACCTGATCGATGAAAACCGCTGGGAAGATGTGATTTCTCATGAGCTTTTCCATCATTGGTTTGGCGATCTGGTTACTACCGAAAGCTGGAGTAACCTAACGGTAAACGAATCTTTCGCCAACTATTCCGAATACCTTTGGAATGAACATAAATATGGTAAAGACTTCGCCGATTATACTTTAATGAAAGCTGCTGAAGGTTATTTCCGGGATCCTTCCAATGTCACCAAAGATTTGGTGCGTTTTAATTACCATCACAAAGAAGATATGTTTGATGGGGTTTCATATAATAAAGGAGGCTCAATTCTTCACATGTTGAGAAATTATGTGGGAGACGATGCTTTCTGGGCCGGAATGACAGATTACCTCAAAACCAATGAATACGGTACGGGCGAAGCACATCAGTTCCGTCTATCGCTGGAAAAAGTTTCAGGCAAAGATTTAAACTGGTTCTTCAATCAGTGGTATTTCAACAGCGGTCACCCGAAAGTTTCATACACTACAACCTTCGAACCTGTGAAAAAGCAGGTGAAAGTTACGGTAAGTCAGGATCAGGTGGGCGGTAATTTCCAGTTTCCGCTGGCGCTCGACATCTATGAAAACGGAAAACCTACAAGGAAAAATGTTTGGGTAAGTGCGAAAGATAAAAACGATTTTAGCTTCCCGGTTTCCAAAAATCCAGATTTTATTAATTTGAATGCTGACGGAGTCATTTTAGGTGAGTTTACGGAAAATAAAACTCCGGATCAATATTTCGTGCAATACTCAAATTCAAAAGAATTTTTAAGCAGATATAAAGCAGTAGATAAAGCAGCGGAGAATAAAGCAGCAAATCCTGCGTCACTGAAAACTTTGGTCGCAGCATTGAAAGACCCGAACTTCAGAATCAGAATGAAAGCGCTGAGCGGTCTCGATTTAACAAAATCTGATCAGGCGAAAGCAGCGTTGGCAGAAGTCGAAAAAATGGCTTCCAATGATACTAAAACTTTGGTTCAGGCTGCAGCGATCTCAGCTTTGAGTAAAACAAAAGACAAGAAATACTTCCCTGTTTTTGAGAAAGGAATGAATGCGGTGTCTAATTCTGTAAAAGGAAGTTCTCTTTCCGGGATTGCGGTAGTGGATCCTTCAAAAGTTGCGACTTTAGCTGGCAGCATTGATCTTGACGGTGCAAGCGACGATTTAATTGCGGAACTTTTACCGATTATCGTAAAAAACAAAATCGAAAAACAAATGCCGGCAATTGCCTCAACAGCGGCGTTTTACCCTTTCGTGAAATTCCAGAATCCTGAATTGGGCGCAGCTGCCGAAGACGGTTATAACTGGATCATGAGTTCTGATAATCTGAAAGCAACGGAAAATGTAACGAAGATTTTAATCCAGGTTAAAAAGCAGATCGGCGATAATCCGCAGGCAAAAATGATGATTGTACAGATCCTGAGAGACGGTCTTGCTAAAAAAATGGCGGTGTTGAAAGGTAATCCTTCAAGTCCGACCATCAATCAGCAGGTTGACGCCATTAACAAAGCGATTGAAGCTTATAAATAATCTTGTATTACTAAAACTGAAAATGCCGGGCGTATGTTCGGCATTTTTGGTTTATAAAGAACTTCGATTCTTAGTTTGTTTTAATACTTTACACCGCAAAATCCTTCGGCTCCTCAAATTTTTCACCAGAAATTTTCGTTACAAACATCGCAGCGACGGTATCTCCGGTAGAATTTAAAACGGTTGCCAATGGATCTACCAGTGTTCCGATAATCATTACCGCGGGAATCGCCTCAACCGGAAGCTGGTATACCGAAATCATCAGCATTTCGCCAATATAACCTCCGTTCGGGATTCCGCCGGCGACAATACTTACAAAAATAGTAATTCCGATAGCGAGAAGCAGATTCATAGGATCGAAGAAATTTTCTCCGATAATTAAAAACGCTACATAAATTTTAATGATGGACGACATTGATGAACCGTTTTTATGCAGCGTACTTCCGATCGGAATTACAATGTTCGCAATCGCATCCGGGACTCCGATTTTTGCAGCAGCCTGCAAATTAGCCGGCATTGTTGCAAAACTGCTGCAGGTTGAAATTGCCGTTAAACTCGGATAGATATTGTTTTTCCAGAACTTCTGAACACCATCTTTTCCTTTCGCCATGAAGGCGTAGATCGTAAAAAACAGAAGAAAGTAAACGGTTCCGGCAACGTAATAAAGTCCGAGCGGCTTCGCATAAAATCCGAAAAGCTGAGGTCCTACAGTCGCCACCTGATACGCAAAATAAGCGCCTAAACCGATAGGAGCGGCTTTCATCACGATCAGCAGAAGTTCTTTCATCACTTCATAACCTGATGCGAGAAATTGCCGGAAAGCTGCTCCCGAATCACCGGTTTTCCTCACCGCCGTTCCTGTGAGAAATGCAAAAATCAACAGCGCCAACATACTTTTTCTGGAAAAAAGTTCGGTAAATTCACCAACGGTAAAGAAACTTACAATACGGTCGCCCCAGGTTGCGTCGGTGCCGGTGTCAATGGTTTCCGGTGAAGTTGAAGGCAAAGCTTCGGTGGGAAAAAGCCAAACAGCGGCAATCGTAAACAATGCAGCAATGATGATGAACAGTAGAAAAGTGAAGATCAGGGAGAAAATAATTTTTCCGAATTTCGACTGCTGTTCCAGTGAAGCAATGGAATTTGATACCGCGAAAAAAACCAGCGGAACTACGCTTACGAAAAGTAAATTCAGGAAGATATCGCCCAAAGGCTTTAAATAGGTCACCGCTGCCGGAAAAAATATACCGATAAAACTTCCGGCAATAATTCCGCTCAACAGAAGGATAATTCCGGAATAGTTTTTTAAAACTTCACGCATGTTTTCAAATTTAAGTAAAGATAAAGGTAAAATTTTTCAAACGGATTATGCCGTCCATTCGTCGTTGATCACCGCCACGATATAATATTCACCCTGAAATTCCTCAAATACAAAGCGCAGAGAGTTCCAGTCCATGCCGCCGTATTTTTCCGATCCGGGAATATAATTTTCGGTAAAGTCAAGGCTGGGGTACATCTCTTTCAGGTTGTTTAGCGAATTTCCTGTGCCTTTGAATTCATTCAGATAAAATTCAGACTTGGTGAAATCCCCCTTAAAAACCCACTTCTCCAGATAGTCTTTAAGCGAAATTATGAGCAGATCGCCGGTACCGTCTTTCTCTCCCCATGTAAATCTGGTTCGCATTGAAATATATTTGATGAACTCTTCCCGGGTAAAATGTTTGTTCTTTTCCGGCTGTACATAAGCATACATGGAAAATCGAATTCCTTTTTCCGGATGAATAAACTCTGAAAAACGGTCATAATCTTTCGATTTTAAAGAAGCGACAATTTCGGTATTGAGGTTTTTCAGGAGCTCATTTTTGCTCAGCTTTACCGGTTCCGGAATTTTTGGGATGGAATCTTTTTTAGAGGTTTCCGTGTTGTTTTTCTGAACGGAAACCGAAGCTTTATTTTCTTTACTGCAGCCGGTTACAAGTATGATTAAAGAGAGGAAGATAAGGTTTTTCATGGCTATTTTTTTAAATTGAAATTCAGACTCAGCATATAGTTTCTGCCTGCTGCAGGGTTGTAATACCGGTTTCCGAATGCGTTAATATCGTAACCCAAACTGTACGCCGTATCGTAAATATTCTGTACACTCAGTTTTAAATCAGTTTTAAAAGTATTTAATCTTAAAAGATAAGTCAAAGAAATATTACCAACAAGAGACGGTTTTGCCACAACAGAATTGGCATCGTTCAGCGGGATTTCCGACGTGTAAAAATGGCTCAGATCAATTTTTAAATCACGGAATAATTCAAAATTAATGAGACTTTGCAATGAGGTTGACGGAACACCCGTAAGTTCGTTTCCTGAGAAATCATCATTGTTTTTGAGATAATTCCTGAAGGTGAAATCGTAAAAATTTCCTGCGAAGTAAAACTTTATATTCTTAAGCACTGGTGAATTGATGAGCAGTTTTCTGCTTTCAACAACAAATTCGATTCCTTTCTGTGAGGATCCGCCGGCATTTACAAAATATTCCTGGCCGTTTTCGTTTTCTTTTCTTACAATGGCGTCTTTCAGGCGGAAATCAAAAATACTCAGTTCCGTAAAAAGTAAATCTCCCCACTGGTTCCTTATACCGATTTCTTTGTTCCATCCCGATTCCGGACTCAGATCAATATTGATCTCCTGCGCAGAGGAGCGGATTTCCTCAGTAGTTGGCGCCGAGTTCCCTTTTGCAAATTTTGCGCGAACCGAAAAACCTTTTCCTAAGAGATACGAAACTCCCAAATTCGGTAAAAATGCATTCTCAAATTTTTTATGTCCCGATTCTGCGTTTGGATAAAGGCTTTTCCAGCGGTAATTCATGTAATTAAGGCTTGCCGCAAGGTCAATCGTCAGCTTTTTTTTGAATTCCGCTTTCTGGGAAAGAAAAATGAATCCGCTTTCTGTGGAGATGTCATCAAAATTCTGAACATCTGCGGGCGTTCCCAAATTATTACCGAAGTTTCTGATGATTCCTTTTGCAGCCGCGCCTTCTAAACCCAAGCGTGTTTCATAAGCGGAATTCTCGAGGTTTTTGACAAAATTTAAATGGGTGCGGACGGTAAAATTATTTTCGAATCTTTTCTCGTAATTTGTGATGAAAGGATTCCGAAAGTCGTTGTAGTTACCCTGTGCTGCAATAAAATGGCTGAAATCTTTTTTAAAGCTGTAAATATTAGATAATCCGGCAAAAATCATTTTGTTATAAATACCTGCCTGCTGTTCTGCAGCTCCGGGAAGAGCAGTTGTGTTCGGCCTTGCCTGTCTGGGATTTTCCTGCATCTGCGCAAGCGTCAGTCCGCCCGGAGTTTCATAATGTAAATCCGACAGAAGAAGAAGCGCCTGAAACTGGTTATTTTCACCGTAATGATAGCTGTCTTTTATGAATGCGAACTTCCTTTGAACTGCAGCTTGTTTGCGATACGACTCGGTGGTTTCATAGCTTGTATAGATCTGAAAGAAATGATTTTGCACATTTTCTGCTGTATGGATTTTGCCTTTGAAGTGATTAAAACTTCCTCCAGAAATTCCGAAACTTTTTTCGGCCTTATTTTTTGTATTCAGTAAGGCTGTGCCACCAGTTTGGGCTCCGAAATCTCCGCTTTCCGGACCTTTGAAAATTTCAATAGAACCCAGGATTTCGGGATCCAGAATATTTAAATAAGTATTGCCGGATGCGTCAGTAAGTGCAAAATCATCAAGATAAACTTTTACGTTTCTAACCCCAAAAGGAGACCTCAAAGTGCTTCCGCGAACCGACAATCTGTAGGATCCGGGTGAACGTTCTTCCATCTTGCTTCCGGGAAGTAGGTTGAGTGATTCCAGTAAACGGTCCGGTGCGTTCTGGGCCAGGAAATTACTTCCGGAAAAGGATACCGATTTTGTTGAAGTAATGAGTTTTCCCGGCTTTTTGAATGCGTCAATCTGAACCTCTGTGATTAAGGATGCAGAATCCTGTTGCTGACAAAAAGCCAACACCGAAACAAGCAGGAAAACAAAATGAAAAGCTTTGATATGCAAGCACATAAATTTTTGCTAAAATAGAGAATTAGCCTTAAAGTTTAACAGTTCTTTAAAACGACACAATATGGATTTTCCTTAAATTTGAATAAATCATGAAAGAAAATGGCTTATATAGATTATTATAAGATTTTGGGGATTGATAAGAAAGCGTCTGCCGATGACGTGAAAAAAGCATACCGAAAACTCGCCAGAAAGTATCATCCGGATGTTAATCCCGGCGATAAGGAAGCTGAACGGAAATTTAAGGAAATCAATGAAGCCAATGAAGTGCTCAGTCATCCGCAAAACCGTGAAAAGTACGACAAGTATGGTGAACACTGGAAACAGGGTGAAGAATACGATAAAGCACAGCAACACCAAAGGGCACAGCAAAGTCAGAATTTCGGAGAGGGATTTACAGGCACAGATTTCGGTGACGGCGAAGATTTTTCAGACTTTTTCCAGAGTATGTTTGGCGGCGGCGCAGGAGGCGGTTTCGGCAGAACCTCCCGTGGCAGTGCATCGGGAAAATTTAAAGGTCAGGATATTTCAGCGGAATTGAATCTTCATCTGAGGGATGCGGCTAAAACCCATCAGCAGACTTTCGATATCAATGGAAAAAAGGTGAGATTAACCATTCCTGCGGGTGTTGCCGATGGTCAGAAGATCAAACTCAAAGGTCATGGAAATCCCGGGTTTAATGGCGGACCCAACGGTGATCTTTATATCACTTTCAATATCGCGGAAGATCCTCATTTTAAAAGAAACGGTGATCATTTAAGCGGCGATATCACTATCGATCTATACACCGCAATTTTGGGCGGAGAGGTTAATGTAAAAACCCTGGACGGAAGTGTAAAACTGAAGGTTAAACCAGAAACGCAAGGCGGAATGAAGGTACGTTTGAAAGGAAAGGGATTTCCGGTTTACAAAAAGGAAGGCGAATTCGGTGATTTTGTGGTGACCTACCATGTCAAACTCCCGACAAACCTCTCATACAAAGAAAAAGAATTGTTTCAACAGCTTAAAGATTTACAGCCATGACGGAAAGAATATCACGCGAGGAACTCGTAAGAATTTACAATGTGGAAATTACATTTTTCGATGCACTGCAGGAATCCGGTTTACTTAAAACGCAGACCGAAAACGATATTATGTACGTAAGTTATGATGAACTTCATGTTTTTGAAAGGTTATCCAATTTATATTACGATCTCGAAGTTAATTTACCTGGCTTAGAAATCATTCATTACCTTCAAGCAAAGATGGAAGTGCTTAAGAATGAGAATTCTAAATTGCGTCGGCAGAAACCCTGGTGATGAGCAAAAAAGTGATTGTATGTTTTTGGAGAGATTGTCTATGTTTTAAGGGAAGAAAAGCACTGAAATTATCCAATTCGTAAGACATTTAAAATTTTATTAAATATTTGTGAAAGAATTTAGGCTTTATTAAAATTAATTGTTTAGTTTTGGCTCGATTAACAAATTTAAATATTTATGAAGAAAATTTTACTATCGTGCTTTTTAGCATTGGGAATCGGCGCAAGTGCGCAATTTGTAGAAAACTTTGACGCTGGAACAACTGCACCAGCTGGGTGGACTGTTATTAATGGAGGAGGACCTAACACATTTATTTTTACCCCTGGAGCTCCCGGATCTGTGCTTACTTCCCCTAATGCAGCCCAAATCAATTATGATGCGGTAGCGCATGATGATTATTTAGTAACTCCCGCAATTACTGTTACAGCAGGCCTTAATGACAGGTTAACGTATTTCGTTAAAAATCAGGATCCGGCATATGTGGAGGATTATGATGTTAAGATTTCTACAACTACGGCAACTGCAGCAGCTTTTACAACTTTTATTAAAACTAATGCACCCGCACCAAGTGTTTGGACTCAGGTTGTACTGGATTTAACCCCTTATGTAGGTCAAACCATTTATGTTGGTTTCCATGCAACGTCTGCGGATAAATTCAGGTTATTGTTTGATAACATCGTGAGTGATACTGCGCCAACTGCGGTTCCAAATTGCCCAACCTTAGCTACCCCTGCGAACAACACAGTTGATGTAGATGCTACAAATACTACATTGACCTGGACTGCTCCAACCGGTGGTGGTGCAGTAGCTTATTACGAGCTATATATGGATACAAACCCCAACCCAACTACGAAAATTGGTAACTATGTAAATCCAACTGCAATATTCAGTACGGCAACAAGCAATGCCCTGCTTTCCAACACCAAGTATTACTGGAGAGTTGTAGCTGTAAACTCTGCAGGAAGTGCAGTAGATTGTAATACCATATATAATTTTACTACCAAGGAGATTATTGCAACTGGATGTACTACTGCGCCAAACGGTCTTTACGGTACACTTACACCATCAGTTTGTAACGGAACAACCCCGGTAACAAGAACTCTTGCCTATGCAGGTGAATATTCTGTAGTGAATGTCGTAGCTGGAAATACTTACAGATTCGAGACTTTGCTTAAACCGGGTTATTATATCACCATTGCAACTAATGTTGCTGCTCCAGTTGTCCTAAAACATGGTGTAGGTCCGCTATTGTACACTCCAACAACAACCGGGGCAGTGAGATTTTATTCACATACAGATTCATCATGTACTGGACTTACAAATTCTACAACATCGCACACCAGAAGCGTAACTTGTTTAGGTGTGCTGGCTGTATCAGATAATACTAAAGCTAGCCTTTCTGTATATCCTAACCCATTCAGCGATGTATTGAAAATTTCTGATGTAAAAGGAGTGAAATCTGTTTCAATCACTGATGTTGCAGGTAGATTGGTTAAAACCATGAAACCGGCTGCTGAACTTAATGTTTCAGAATTGAAATCAGGTCTTTATATGGTTACATTAAACATGGAAGACGGAAGTTCTAAAACAATTAAAGCAATCAAAAAATAATATTCTAACAGAATAATTTTGATAAAAATGAATCCGCTTCAGCAATGAAGCGGATTTTTTAGTTCTAAATTTCTTACACTAACTGAAGCTCAATTTTCAATATCTTAACAAATCCTATTTTTTATTTCTATTTTAAAATATTTTTCAATATAAATTTATAATTTTGATGAAGATTAACATATTAAAATGATGAAAAAATTTTTACTCTCGTGCTTAATCGCACTCGGAATCGGTTCGAACGCGCAGTATGTATATACCGGCGATTTCGAAGACCCAGGTTATAATATAAACACGTACAAGCAGTTCGGAAACGGAACCCGTACCACCGCAGCTGCATGTAACGGGACGAACGGTGGCCAACTTGCAATAAACGCAACAGTGACTCAATCAGGGTATATGATTGATTTAAGTACAATTGGTCAAACCGGGAACGGACAGAAAATTGACGTAAGTGTTGGATACAAGAAAGCGGCAAATATTACCGGTACCATTAGCCTGGCTTATTTTGTTTACAATGCAGCTTCTAATCAGTGGTCAGTAAATACTTTCGGTCCATCAGTTGTCCTGCCATCCACTGCGGCTAACACCTGCACTACTTTAAGTGCTACAATTCCTTCGGGAATTATTCAGCCGGGACAGATTTACGGAATTGGGGCTTGGTTCGTTCGGAGCGGAGCGACGACCGGTAATATATATGTTGATGATATTTCCATCAATCAGGAGATTGTTACAACAGCACCTGGTTGCGCAACCATTGTAAATCCTGCAGACGGGTCTGCAATTTCTGCAGGAAACCTCAATTTAGCATGGAATACGGTTCCTACCGCTGTAAATTATAAAGTAGCCATCGGAACATCACCGGGAAGTTCAAATATTTATAATGCTACGGTTACGGGAACAAATGCCAATATTACGTTGGCACCCAATACCACGTATTATGCTAGCGTAGTTCCTGCGAACCTGAACGGCGACGCTACCGGTTGTTCAGAAATTTCTTTCACAACAAACAGTTTAATCGCTTACTGTGGTTCTATCACTTCGAATGCTGTGACTTATCCTATATCATCTGTATCACTTAATGGCGTAACAAATACTTCTGCCGCAACCACTGGTGCACCAGCGTATGAAGATTTTACAGCTACGGTGATGAATGTGTATCAGGGGCTTACCCACCAGCTCGCGGTTACTGGAACAGGTTTAGGTACCAATAGATTTGGAATGACCGCTTTTGTGGACTGGAATAATGACGGTGATTTTAATGACGCAAATGAACAGTACTTTACTTCAGCACCATTAATAGGAGGTGCAGGTGCGGCGGTTAATTTAGCCGGAAACATAACTGTACCCGCAGGAGCAACTCTGGGTAATAAGAGAATGAGGATTAAATATAATTTTAACAGCTCTACAACTGCGCTTGGTGATCCTCTGGCTAATCCTTGTGCGAATGTGACCAACGGACAGGTTGAAGATTATACCTTATCTGTCCTTACTCCTCCGTCCGCACCAGTTTGCACAACGGTAACATTGCCTGTGGCGGGCGCGGCAGATTTCCCGGCAAACGGAATAATTACCTGGGCTGCTGCAGAATTTGCAGCAGGATATAAAGTGTATATCGGTACAACACCTGGAGGAACCGAATTTGCGAATGGGACTGTTGTTAACGGTACCTCTTACCAACCCGGGTTAGTTCCGAATACAACCTACTATCTGAAAGTAGTGCCATATAATAATTTAGGTGATGCCCCTGGATGTACCGAAATATCATTTACAACTGTAGGAGTGGTGTATTGTGGGCCTTTGACTTACTCCACTGTAGAGCCAACAACTAATGTAACTTTTGCAGGCATTAATAATACGACCTCAGCTACATTAAACGGAACACCAGCTCACGAGTTCTTCCTCGATAAAGTGGGTACTGTTCTTACGAACACGACTTACCCGATTTCCTTAAATGCCAATACTGATGGAGCATCTTTCAGACATTATTTTGCAGTATTCATCGACTGGAATCAGGATGGAGACTTTGATGATGCCGGTGAGAAGTATTTTACAACACCTGCAAGCTTTATATTTGTATTAGGTTCGGATGGAGTTACCGGAACTCCGGCCACCGGCTCTATTATTGTGCCTCAGGATGCGAAACTTGGGCAGACACGAATGAGAATTAAATCTGCATTTTACGCCTCAGGTGGTCCCGCTACAGATCCAAACCTCAGTAATTTTGCCAACGCATGTGTTACAACAGGCTCTACATTTGGCCAGATCGAGGATTATACGATTCAGGTGAATACGGCTACAACGGGAACTTCAAATGTTGATAAGGCTAAAGTTGTAGTTTATCCAAATCCGTTTACAGATGTATTAAATATTTCCGATGTAAAAGGAGTGAAATCTGTTTCAATAAGTGATGTTGCAGGACGACAGGTGAAAAACATGAAAGCTGCAGCTCAGCTAAATCTTTCAGACCTTAAAACCGGTCTTTATATCGTGACATTGCATATGGAAGATGGTTCAGTAAACTCAATTAAAGTTATTAAGAAGTAGTATTTCCATGAAAATTTGACTTAAAATCAATCCGTCTCATTAATGAGACGGATTTTTTTTGCCTTCATATTGACTGTTCAAATTATTGTAAAACCTGCTGTAGTAATGGTTATAAGAATATTTATCAATATTTAATGCCGCGAAAAATAAAATTTATTAATATTTTCACTACTTTGTATTGCATAATACTAAATTAATTATATATCTTTGCATTGTAAGATTGATAGGATGATTTCTTTTCAGTTTTAGAAAGCACAGAGAAACCAATTAATAACCTCAAATAATATGAACACAGAAAACACCAAAGCGCAAATGCGGAAAGGAATTCTGGAATTCTGCATTTTGAGTTTGATCGACCGAAGAGAAATGTATGTTTCCGATTTGATTGATGAGCTTAAAAAAGGAAAACTGGATGTGGTGGAAGGTACACTTTACCCGCTCCTCACTAGACTGAAAAACGGCGAATTCCTCTCTTACCGATGGGAAGAATCTACCGGAGGACCTCCAAGAAAATACTACCAGATTACAGAAAAAGGAAAACTGTTTCTTGCAGAACTACTCAATACCTGGAAAGAACTTACCGAATCTGTAAACCAAATTACTAAAAACAATAACCCCACGGACGCACCTGAAAGCTCGTTCCACCCAAATTCTTAAAACTATGAACAAGACACTCTCAATAGGACTTGCAGGTTTCTCCTTCACCATCGAGGAACACGCATATATTAAACTTAGTGATTATCTTGCGGCGCTCAGAAGCTCTTTGGATGCAAATGAAGCTGATGAGGTAATGCACGACATCGAAATCCGGATGGTTGAAATCTTCAAAGACACTTTAGGAAAACGAGAAGTCATCAACGATACCGATGTAGAAAGAGTAATTTCGCAAATCGGAAAACCGGAACAGATCGAAGAGCAGGAAGAAGCATATTTTTCTGAAAAATCTTCCAGAAGACAGCAAAAAACTACAGGTACGTTCACCGGTCAGAAGCAGCTTTTCCGCGATCCGGAAAAACAGAAAATCGCAGGCGTGTGCGCAGGTTTGGCGCATTATGTTGGCATGGATATAAGTGCAATGCGAGCCATCTGGCTCGGAATAGCAATCCTGGGAATTTTCACCGCAGCTATTTCAACTTCACTTATTATCTTGATTTACGTTATTCTGTGGATTGTTTTACCTAAAGCAGAAACCGCGACCGATTTCCTGAAAATGAAGGGAAAGCCTATGAACTTCGACAATTTGAAAAACGAATCCAACAAACTGGTACAGTTTGCCAATGAATCTACACAAAGGGTCGGAGAAATTTACACCGAAAACAAGCCTTATATCAACAATGCAGGAAGCGGGATCTGGAATGTAATCCGTTACATCTTAGGCGGAATCTTCGGAATGATGGCTTTGGGTTGTATCATAGGAGCCTTCTTTATCTTCGGATTATTTGGCGGAAATACTGAATTTTCCCCGATGCGCGAATTCAACTTTATGTTTGAAGATGATGGGATGAGCAATGTACTTTATGCCATGATGCTGATCGGAACTCTAATACCGGCAATTCTCTTCAGTTTACTATCCATTAAACTTATTTCACCGAAAACACAGTTGAGAAACGTAGGATATGTTTTAGGAGCACTGTTGCTTATTCTGATTGGTTTTGCTACTTATTTCGGAGTTAATATGGCTAAAAAAGACATGATTTACAAAGGTCATAAAGAAGATACTGAGAATGTAGCCATCAATACAACATCAGACAGTCTTTATGTCGACGTGAAGCAGATTACCATTCCGCAGAACTTTACAGCGTATGACGATGATATCTTTTCTGACAAAAAAATGGTTTACGAAGAAGATTATCCATACGTTGATGTAACCCGCAGTGCGACTGCTACAGCGCCATTTTTAATCGTTAAAAAAGAAGGTAAAGGGTATAATATTCCGGTGCAGCTTAATGTACCTGTAGAAATCCAGGATAATAAAATACTGCTTCCAAACTTCGTAAAATACCCTTATCAGGATCGGTTCCGTAATTACAATGTGACCTATGAACTTGTAGTTCCCATGAGCACCAGAGTTTTCAAGGTGAAAGAAAATGGACTGAATATCGACGGTGATCTGGACGGCGACGGAATGGAAGATGATAATGATGACGATAACGCTGTGGTAATCGAAAAAAATAAGATTAAAATCAACGGTTCTACCATACAGTACAATTCTTCGGATAAAGACAGCGTGATTATCAACGGGACCAAAATGCCCAAAGCAGCCGCTGATAAAATAATCGATTCCATGAAAACAAATATTGGCAAAATGGAAAATGTAGACATTTCCATTAAAGACGGAAAGAAAGAAATATCCATTAAAACCAAATAATGAGAGTGGATGAGCAAAGGCGGAGGCTCTGCGTCACAGAAAATCCGCTTTTCGCTTGTTCATCTGGGTTTAACCAAAATTTAACATACGGAAAAGTATTTTGATAGAAAAAAACACTAATTTCGTAACGCGAATTTAATAAGTCATTAATTAACACTTAAATCAACAGTCATGGTACAGTTCGTTCTAGAAATCGCAATGAAAATCATGGATTTCGTAAGCAGTTTATTTTAGTTAGAATTTTAATTCAATATATTTGTAAAGTATAACCAATACCTTTGGTTATACTTTTTTGTTTAATAAGAAACTGTAAAATTAATTCCTTTTCCCGGAATCTTTTGATATGAAAAAACTCATCGGAAAACTCATCCTGAAATTAATCGGCTGGAAAATTGTTCTTGAAGGCGATGTGAATAACCTGAACCGCTGCATTCTTGTCGTTGCGCCGCACACTTCCAACCAGGAATATCTTCTCGGCAATCTCGCCTATTGGGCGCTGGATAAACCGCTGAAAATCATCATCAAAGACCAGCACACCAAAGCGTGGTACGGCGGAATCGTAAAAGCTTTGGGAGGCGTGGGAATCGATCGCTCTCAGAAAAACGACCTCGTGAAATTTGTAGTTGATCAATTCAAAAAAGAAGATTTCAGTCTGGTAATTACTCCCGAAGGTACCCGCAGTTGGGTTCCGAAATGGAGAAAAGGCTTTTATCACATGGCAATGGCGGCAAAAGTTCCGATCATTGTGGCAGCGGGCGACTTCAGAACGAAGCAGATTCATCTTGGCTATGAAATTTCAGTTAAAGATCTGGAAACGCGCTCATTTGATGACATCATGGAGGAAATGGAAGAGTATTACAAAAAAATCACCCCGAAATATCCTGAAAAATGGAATCCTAAAATCTATTAATCTAAACGTTATGACCGAAGATAGAAAGAACGAAATTCTCCACCAGCTCAACAATTGGGGCGGGGAAAACCTGGGAAAGACTTTGGGAATTATTTTCACGGATGTTACCGATGACACGCTGACCGCAACAATGCCTGTAACCCCGAAAGTGCATCAGCCTTACGGGATTCTTCACGGTGGCGCTAACTGTGTTCTGGCAGAAACTCTGGGATCGTGCCTTTCTGTTTTGCATGTGGATACAGAGAAAGTAGTGCCTGTGGGAACCAATATCAACTCGAATCATTTACGAAGTAAAAAGGAAGGAACCGTTACCGGGACCGCAAAATTTATCAGAAAAGGCAACACAATGCACGTTTCCGAAATTGATATCCGCGACGAACATGATCACCTGATCAATCACACCACCATGACCAATAATATTATTCCACGTCCCAGATAAAAAATGATTTTCTTTAGATTTCCTTTTTCCGAAACCATTTATACTGTTGAGGAAACTTCGGTTTCTGAGGCGGTGTCTTTTCTCTCATTTGATCAGTCAGAAAAAATTGATTTCAAGGGAACGCTTAAAGCAATATCAGGAGCTGAGTTTTTAAATCAGGAGGTTTTTCATGATAATTTGAATACGGAACTGCTTGATTTTAAAGAGGAAACAGCCAGAGAATATCAGGAAAAATTACTGAACGTGATTGATTTTATTAAGGAAAATCAACTTTCCAAACTCGTGATTTCCAGAAGGAAACTGGTGCAGTTTAACGATTCAAAGCTCAGTCTTTCACAAACTTTTTTGAATCTCTGCGAATCTTACAAAAATGCTTTCGTCTATTTTTTTATTAAAGACGGCAAATGTTGGCTCGGTGCTTTTTCTGAACTTTTAGGAAAGTTTGATAAAAAGACGTCTGAATTTCAAACCATGAGTCTTGCCGGAACAATTCCTGTGGACGAAAACTGGACAGATAAAGAAATTGAAGAACAAAAACCGGTAACAGATTTTATCTCCAATACGCTGAAAAATTATGCTTCTGAAGTTTATAAAAGCGACACTTACGACCATATTTCAGGAAACATCAAGCATTTGAGAAACGATTTCAGTGCGAAAATCAGCGAAAATGATCTGGAGAAGATCATTTCCGAACTTCATCCTACGCCCGCGGTTTGTGGAATTCCGAAAGAAATTTGCAGCAATGCGATAGAGCATTTTGAAACTCATCCAAGAAATTTCTACGCTGGTTATATTAAAGTCGAAACCGAAGAAAATGTTCAGTATTTTGTAAATCTTCGCTGCGCTGAATTCTTTGAGAACGCTGCTTTAATCTACGTCGGTGGCGGAATTACCGCAGAAAGTTCGCCTGAAAAAGAATGGCGCGAAACCGAACTGAAATCCGAAGCAGTCTTGAAAAATCTCAGTTTCACATAAATCTTCAGCATGAAAATTCATCATATTGCCATCATCTGTTCAGATTATCCGGTGTCCAAAAAATTTTATACCGAAATTTTAGGGCTCAAGATTTTGCGCGAAGTTAACCGTGCGGAAAGGGATTCCTATAAACTTGATCTCGGAATCGGCGACCATTATGTGATCGAGCTTTTTTCTTTTCCCAATCCTCCTGCAAGGCCATCGCGGCCTGAGAGCTGCGGTTTGAGGCACCTGGCTTTTTCTGTTGAAAATGTAGAAGAAAAGAGGGATGAACTTACTAGAAAGGGTTTGATTTGCGAGGACATCCGGATTGACGAATTTACCAACCGGAAGTTTTTCTTCACCCAGGATCCCGATGCGTTGCCGCTCGAATTTTACGAAGCATAAAAGATGAAATTATTTTATATAATTCTCGGTGCTTCAGTGAAAGGCAGAACAATCGAACAGCATGATGTGTTTTTCGGCATCGCTGAAAAGCTGAAAGATTTAGTGCCAGCTATTAAAGAGTTCTGGCCGGAAGCAGGTAGCGATCTTCATCTTGACGCTTATCAGGAAGTGAAATTTGTCGATGGCTACGAAATCCGAATTGTGGAAAAAGGAAGTCAGCAATCAGAAAATCAGTTATTTTTCATCAACCTTGGAGGATATAAAAAGGGATTTTTCGAGGAATTTCATGAGCAGCATTTGATGGTAGGTGGTAAAATGTCCGAGGTTATCAAGAAAGCCAAGCAGACCGAATTTTATAAAACGATGGGATTTGGCGGTGCAGTAAGTCATGTTGATGACAAACACGGCGTTGATATTGACGATGTTTTTAAAGTAAATGATCTTCTCTCTCAGGAAATGAAGGATAAATATTCGCTAATATTGGAAAAATCCTCACAAATTGATCAGAAGAACTTCATCAAACTAAAATATCTTAAAATCGATAAAATTTAGTTTTAAATTATTCCTTTGCGATTTCTTCGCGGTTGTCTGATTCTTCTTTTATACCTTCCTCAATCAGTTCTTCCACGACTTCTTCCTCTTCAGGTTTCAGGGTTTTTACCTCGTCTTCCTGTTTGGTGTCGTAAAGATTAATGTGAAATTCGCAGAGAATAGGGAAGTGATCGGAACCGATATGTTCTAATGTTTTCAGTTTTTCAACAAAAATCTCTGGCGAGTGGAAAAGCAAATCCAGCGGAACGCGGAAAAACCAATATTTAGCGTGGAAAGTCGCCAGAATTCCGCGCCCCACTCGGGCATCAATCAGCTCACTGGTTTTCCGGAAAAGAATGGAGGTAACAGACCAGGCTACCGTGTTGAAATCCCCGATTACCAAAGACGGAACCTGATGTTCTTTAATCTTTTTCGCGACACAGAGTAAATCACCGTCGCGCTCTTTGGAAGTCGTTTCTTCTGTAGGACTTGGCGGCGGCGGATGCACCGCGAAAACTACAAAATTATGTCCATCAGCGGTTTTAAACTGTGCTTCGATACTCGGAACATCATCAGCAATAAAAAAATGAACAGTGGATTTCACAAAAGGAATTTTAGAATAAAGATGCATTCCGTAGGTATTCTCGAGCGTGATTTTCTCGGTAAAAGGATATTCTTCTTCGAGTTTTCGGTTCGCCAGTTCCCAATCGGAATTACTTTCCATCGTGATGAAAATATCTGGCGTGTATTTCTGAATCAGTTGGTGGAATTTCTGAAAATCTTTATTGAACTGATAAACGTTTACAGAAATGACTTTCACTGTAGCGGAAGCAGAAGATATCTTTTTTACGGTTTTCTTTTTGTAAAATTTGGTGTAGCGGATTAAAATATAAAGATGATACAGAATCAGTGCGAACTGCGCTGCGTTGATAAGCCAAAGCAAAAAGTTTTTTTCAGCAAAAAATATCATCGCCCAGAAAACGATTGTCTGGAGCACCAGAATCTGTATTTTCATAAATTCCGGAACGCGGAATACCCAATGCTGGTTCCTGAAAAACGGAAGCACGCTCAGCACTATAAGCAGCACCGAAAAAATTGTGAGAAATAATTCCATAGTTTATTTGATACAAAGTAAAAGTAAAAACCTTTATTATAAATGCATTCTAATTAAATATCTTAAATAGACAAGCGATTTTTATGCCTTAAGAATTGCTTTTTGTAATTTTGTGAAATTCAAAACGCAGTGGAATCAGAAAGTAAAATCAGGAAAAAAGTGAAAATATGAAAATTGGAATTCTCGGCGGCGGACAGTTAGGACGAATGCTTATCCAGGAGGCTTTAAAATATGATGACGAATGGTTTACGCTCGATCCCGCCAAAGATGCGCCCTGTCACTCTATTTCTCATTTTACACAGGGAAATTTTGATGATTTCGATACAGTTTTCAACTTTGGGAAAGGCAAAGATGTAGTCTCTATCGAGATCGAACATGTAAATGTAGATGCGCTTTACGAACTCCGCGAATGTGGGATTAAAGTAATTCCAAGTCCTGAAATCATCCAGATTATCCAGCAGAAAATTCTTCAGAAAGAATTCTATCTGAAACACGATATTCCAAGTCCCGAGTTTCAAATCATTCAAAATAAATCAGAAGCAAATTTCGGTTTGCCCTTTGTTCAGAAAATGAATGCCGGTGGTTACGACGGTAAAGGGGTACAGGTCATCAGAACCGAAGAAGACCTTCAGCATTTATGGAACGTACCTTCTGTGTTAGAAAGCCTTGTTGATATCGAAAAAGAACTTTCTGTAATCATCGCCATCAACGAAAACGGTGAAACCAAAACCTTTCCGGTAACTGAAATGGTGGCAGATCCTAAACTTAATCTTCTGGATTTTAATATCTGCCCGGCCCATATTTCTGATAGAGTGGAGCGGCAGATTGAGGTGATTGTAGATAAATTTATCAAAGCCGCCAACTCTCCCGGACTTTTTGCGATTGAACTGTTTCTTGATAAAAATGAAGAAGTCTGGGTTAATGAAACCGCGCCGAGACTGCACAATTCCGGACATCAAACCCAGGAAGGAAACGCAAATTCACAGTTTGAACAGCTTTACCGCGTTTTAAAAAATCTTCCGCTCGGGGATACTGACGCATTTGGGTTTTCCGGAATGCTGAATCTTGTGGGAGAAGAAAATTTTTCGGGTAAAGCCCATTATAAAGGTTTGGATGAAGTGATGAAATTGCCAAAAACCTACGTTCATCTTTATGGAAAAACAGCAACCAAGCCGGGCCGAAAAATGGGGCACATCAATATTCTGGCAGATTCACGAAAAGAACTTTTAGAAAAGCTGATCTACGTGAAATCATTAGTGAAAGTCGTTGCCAAAGATTAGATGGTCTTCTGAAATGTATTGTTTTTAATAAAATATTTTGAATAACTTTAATACAAAATATTTGATGATGAGTAATATAGCTACAATTCTTGCCCGAAAGGGAAGTTCGTATGTTACTGTAAATCCGGGACAGACGGTTCTGGAAGCATTACAGCTGATGGCAGACAAAAATGTGGGCGCAGTAGTCGTAAAAGATGCTGAAAATTATCACGGGATCTTTACAGAGCGCGATTATTCCCGAAACGTCATTCTTAAAAACAGGCATTCCTCGGAAACAAAAGTGAAGGAGGTAATGTCCGTAAATCTTCCCGAAATAAAACCGCTCGACACCCTGAATCACTGCATGCAGTTAATGGCCGATCACAATGTACGCTATCTTCCGGTTATTAAAGAAGGTAAAATGAACGGTATTATTTCGATTACTGATGTCATCAGAGAAAAAGTAATCGATCAGAAAGAAGTCATTAAACAGTTGAAAGAGTATATTCAGGGTTAAAAATTTCTTTATTTCCGCTGAAACATTCCTTTCTGGTAATTGGTGATAAACACCCCGCAAATAATCAGTACAGTTGCGGTAATAAATGCTGCCGTAATTTTTTCGTCCAATACAAGCCAGCCCAGAAATATTGCAATAATTGTATTTACATAAGAAAGCAGCGAAATCTGCGTTGGCGAAATCTTCTTCAGTGCAAAATGAAAGGCAAAATACGCTGCAACAGATCCGAATACCGCGAGATAAACGGTGGCCGCGATACTTTTGAAACTCCAGGTTGCGACATCAATTTCATTGGATACAACAAAGGCTAATGCAATCTGCGCCACTCCAGCGAAAGCGAACTGGTAAAAAAGATTCAGTGAAATACTCTGATGCTGCAGCTTCATTTTTTTAGTGAGAATTGATCCTAATGCCCAGCCGCAAATTGCGATGAAAATAAAGATAACACCCATGCGGTAATCGGGATTCAGTAAATCCTGAAGGCCGTCTTTGAATATGAGCAGAATTCCGCTGAACCCCATTAAGATTCCCAATAAGGAACGGTATGTAAATTTCTGAAGACCAAAAAAAATGCTCCCCAGAAATACAAGTAGTGGGGAAGTGGCGCTGATCAAAGACGCCAGACTGCTCGACAGGTGTTCTTCGGCAACCGTGGTCATTCCGTTGGCTACGATAAGCATCAGTATTGAAAAAATAATTTGAATTCTTAAGTTTTTCCACCCTATCCATTTTAGTTGTTTTGAAAACAGCAGAATCATCAATAACAATACGGCGGCGATCAATTGCCGGATTCCTGCAACAAACCACGGCGGAATAGTTTCTACTGCCACACGGATTCCGAGAAAAGTGGTTCCCCACACGATAGCGACGGTAAGAACCGCGATAATAAGTTTTGGATCTTTCAACATTTTAAAAAGCGGATTTTTCCCTTTGGGACAGCATTTTTATTCCCAAAGCAGAAATCAGACATAATACAATAAGCACCACCCACAAAGTGGTATAACTGAAATGATCGGCAATAAAAGCGCCGCCTGCAGGAGCGATGATTCCGGATAATGACCATACAAAAGTGTACGCTGACGCATAGCTGGCCCGGGAGGCCGCGCCGGCCCGGTTCACTACAAACGTATTGATAAATGGCAAAGCCAGCATCTCGCTAAACGTAAGAAAAATAATGGCAATTACCGCGGAAACAATCACGGAAAATATCGGAAACAGAATCAGCGAAAAAGCGATGGCTGCAATAAAAATTCCTGCATAAATATACACGACGTCTTTGTTCCGGGTCTGGAGATGCTGTACCAAGACCATTTCGAAAACTGCGATAATCATTCCGTTCAGGCCTAAAATACTTCCGATTAAAGATTCGTCAAGATGTTGAATATCTTTCCAGAAAACCGGCACGAGTTTGAAAACGACCAGAAAGCATGAAATGTAAATGAGGATGAGTAGGAGAAACTTTAAATACAAGACATCTTTCCAGGGAGATTTAGATGCCGAAATCTGAAGGTTTTCTCTATTCTTTTTAAAGTTACTTATTTTAGGCAAAAGAAGCATAATTAAAATCCCTACAAGGATATAGGTGCCGCCTTCCACAAAAAACAGGAGATGATAATCAATCGAGGCTAAAATGCCGCCCACTGCCGTTCCCAATCCCATTCCAAGATTTACCGCAAAACGGTTTAAGGAATACGATTTCGTCATCATTTCCGGTTTCGAATAGTAGGCAATTGCCGTGAAATTTGCCGGCCTGAATGCTTCGCTGAAAAATCCGATCAGCACGGCAACTAGACATAGCATTTCGAAGTCCGTAATTTTGGCAAAGAATATAAACAGCAAGCCGCTGAGGATGCTTGTAACAATCTGTACGGAACGGAAACCTGCTTTTTTAATAAAATAGCCGCTTGATAAGGCACCGAAAACCGCGCCCACGCCGAATAAAGTAATTACCAGACCTGCGTCAGCTAGACTTCTGCCGAAAATCCTGGTAACGTACACGCTCATAAAAACAGCAGCCATGGTTCCCATTCTGTTGATGAGCATCACAAGGGAGAGCATCCAGCTTTCTTTGCTTAACCCGCTGAAAGCCGCTTTATAAGTGCTGATGATTTTATTGAACATGGGGAAAAAGGAGTTGGAAAAGAACTGCAAAAGTAGCTAATTTCGCCTTAGTAATGTATAGTTTAACCTTTAATTCACGCAAATCTAATCACGCAGATTATCCCATTTTTTATGATTAAATTTTTATCTTTGATTATCTAATAAAAGCTAAAAAATGGTCGGAATTATAATGGGCAGCCAAAGCGATTTGCCAATCATGCAGCAGGCAGCAGATTTTCTGAAATCAATGGAAATCCCTTATGAATTAACAGTGGTTTCAGCCCACAGAACTCCGGAAAGAATGTTTGATTATGCAAAAACAGCAAAATCCCGCGGCCTGAAAGTAATTGTCGCCGGCGCGGGCGGCGCAGCACATTTACCCGGAATGGTAGCGAGCTGTACCACTTTGCCTGTGATTGGTGTCCCGATTTTATCTTCAAACTCGATTGACGGATGGGATTCTGTACTTTCTATTTTACAGATGCCGTCGGGAATTCCTGTTGCGACAGTAGCTTTGAACGGCGCCGCGAATGCCGGAATTTTAGCCGCTAAAATCATCGGTGCCTCAGATGCAAAAATTTCGGAAAAATTAGAGAACTATCAGAATTCACTTAAAGAAAAAGTGTTGGGAACGGTAGAAGAGATCAAAAAGAGTCATCCGAATCATTTTGATTAATACAGAACATTAATTAAAGAGCCACAGATAAGCCGCCGGAAATTCCTTAGCCCAGTAACTTTCGGAATGCGTTCCGTAATCATCAAATTTCGTTACAATATTTTTCCTGCAGATTCCTTTGCTAATCAGGATGGGAGTTACCTTTTCTATATCGGTAACCATTTCCTCTGACTCTTTTCTCCCTGCGAGAAGATAGATTTTTGTCTTTTTCAAAGATTTTGAATGCTCTTGGATATATGCGTTTAAATCTTCCTTCGCAAACCATAGACTGGGACTGAAAACGCCAAGTTTTCCGAATTTCTCAGGATATTTTAATCCGGTATAAAACGAAATCAATCCACCCATTGAAGAACCGACTAATCCGGTACTTTTTGCCGAAGAAAGCGTTCTGTAGTTTTTATCAATATATGGTTTTAGGGTCTGAGCAAGAAAATCTGCGTAAAGATCACCTTTTCCGCCTCCGTATTTTGTGTTTTTCCAGGGGGAGTATTCGTTCAGCCTTTCGCTGCCACCGTTGTCGATTCCTACTATAATTGCTTGTTTTTTGCCATCCCTGAAGAGCTTATCCATCGTTTCATCAACCTGCCATTCCCCGGAAAAAGAGGTAAGGTTGTCGAATAAATTCTGTCCGTCATGCATATAAATCACGTGATATTTCTTCTTCGAACTATGGTAATCTTCCGGAAGATAAATCCAGATCCGTCGTGTGGTTCCGAGTTGAGGCACCGCAAAATTTTCACTCAGAATTCTTACATTTTTTGATGCGGTGTACTTCTTAGGTTCAGGTTTAGGCCAAAAAAGAATTGTGTTTTCTATGATTTGAGGAGTTCCGGTGAATGTAAATGTCCGGTTTTCAATTCCCTTCCCTGATGCATTTCCTTCTGCTGTTTCCCAACTTCCCTGCGTAAACTTATATTCAACTTTACCACTGTTCTCAGGGATTTCCAGTTCGTATTTTCCGGCAGCATTTTTCTTCAGTTCAAAACCTGAATCTGTAGGATTCCAGCTGTTCAGTGAAGATGCCATGAAAATTTTGGTGTTTTCCGGCGTTGTTGACGGGACCGTTACTATAAGTTTTACCTGGGCGGTGAAGCTTCCCGCTAAAACGGTTAATAAAAAAATGGAAAATGATTTCATGCCGGATTTTAAAGAAAAAATGTTCGAAAGATTGTCAGATGTTTTTAAAACTAATTTATTTCCTGAAAAATTCCATCAGGTCCATATAATTTTTTTGGTTCACACCGTGCCCGTTCATGTACTCTCTGAATGTAAAATAACAGCTTAAATCATAGAGCAAGTCTGCCGCTTTTCGTCCCCATTCCAAAGGAATCACAGCATCATCAGTTCCATGAGAAACAAAAAATCTCATGTGCTCCAGTTTCTTTTTGTCTTTTACGATATTCTCCATCAGTTTTTCTTCCGGATATGCGCTTAAGCAAGCCACTTTCGAAAAAAGCTGCGGGTGTTGCAAGGCTAACGCATAGGCAAGAATCCCACCTTGCGAGAATCCGCATAGGTGCGTTTCATTCTCGGTAAGTCCGTAATGATTCGTTACCTTCATGATGTTCTGCAGCAGCCCTTCCAGTGATTCTTTGGCTTGGGGAACGTCAATTCGGTTTTCCACATTCATGAGGTCGATATCGTACCACGAAAAACCTTCGTACTGAGAATTGAGCGGCGCACGGAAACTCACCACAAGCCAATCTTCCGGCAGGGTCGGGACGAAGGCAAAAAGATCTTCTTCGTTACTTCCGTAGCCGTGAAGCAGAATTAAAAGTGGAGTTTCGGGGGTGATGTTTTGGGGTTCGCGAACGAGGTAAGATAAATCCATGGAACAAAGATATTCTATTTTTTCAGGAGCAACAATATTTGTGTTTTCTTCCGAAAATACGTCCGGCTGTCAGCTCTCGCTTTTGACTCAAAGAGCTCAGGCAATTGCTACTAATTTAAGTTTCAATTCTTCGAAATAAAAAATTCTGTCTTTATAATCAGATAAAATCAATCAGTAAACTTTTACTTTAAATAAGTTTTGATTTAACAGCTGACAAACAATTAATTATATTTAAATTCTAAAAATTACTTTAAGTTAATTTATAAAAGATTTTGCCGTTTTTACATTTGTGTCATGCGTTTTGCTGAATTGCTCCTTACCTCATTTGCTATATATTATGCAGAAATCTTCCAATTTAAGTTTGCAATTTGGTTAGTAATTTAACGTCAGATTTTCATCCGTTAACTTCGCGGCATTCATAAGTTTGAAGCATCATTAATTTTAGATTGTTGCAACAAACGTCAAATGATGAACTTCAAAAACAAGTAGAAAATTTTCAGGCAGGACATAAAAAAAACCGGATTTAAAATCCGGTTTACATTTTAGAAAGCTGTATTTAAATTTCTCTTTTTACAACAGCTACTGGTTTCAGTTTGATCAGTTTCATCTTATCAAGCAATAGCATAATCACGTAGGTTACGTCGATTTCGTGCCATCTAACGCCGCCGAAATTTGCTCTTCCGCCATGTTTGTGGTGATTGTTATGATAACCTTCGCCCATCATTAACCAGTCGAAACGGAAGAGGTTTTTTGAGGTGTCTGAAACCTTAAAGTTCACATAACCGTAAATATGTCCGAACCAGTTGATGATTACGCCGTGAATCGGTGCCATCATGTAAGCGACAGGAAGCAGAATCCACTGCCACCACGCCGTCGCAAAGAAATAGAAAAATGCGGTGTAGGCAATCGCCCAACCAATTCTGGAACCCCATGAACTCGCGAACTTATCGAAACCTTCCCATTGGGGAACGTTCTTGGTGAATTTATCCTCTATTTTTACCTTCTGCTGGTTGATCTGCTGGTAGATTGATTTGGTACGCCACATCATCGTGAAAAGATTGTGGTCGTATTTTGGAGAATGCGGATCCTTTTCGGTGTCGGCATAAGCGTGGTGCATGCGGTGCATAACGCCGTAACCGTAAGCGGAAAGATAATTTGATCCCTGAGTAATCCATGTCAGCACATAGCAAAGTTTTTCGCCGAAACGTGACATTTTAAAAGATTGGTGCGCCGCGTAACGGTGCAGGAAAAAAGTCTGAAAAAAAAGTCCTGAATACCAAAGGACAGCAATAAAGATGATAATAACCATTAAAAAAAATTTAGCGGTAAAAGTACAAATTTTAAAAAGAACAAATCACTCCTAAATTCTGAGTCCCTAGATAAATGCTATGCAAAAAATAAAAAATCCGGAAAATTTATCCGGATTTCTGTTTTATACCGCTTTCACGATAAAGTAATTTTTCTTGCCTTTCTGCAGAAGCAGGAATTTTCCGTCGATCAGATCTTTTTCTGAGATTTCGAAAGTTTCATTTGCTTTTTCTTTATTGACCGAGATGGCGTTGCTGCTCAGTTCGCGCCTCGCTTCGCCTTTCGACTTCAGGAAACCTGATTTTTCAGAAATCAAATCGATGATATTGCTACCCACTACTTCATTTCTTGTAATTTCTTTCTGTGGAACACCTTCAAAAACTTCCAGAAAGGTTGCTTCATCAAGATTCACCAGATCTTCGGCAGTTGATCTTCCGAAAAGGATTTCTGAAGCTTTAACTGCTTTCTCATATTCTTCGCGGTTATGCACCCAAACCGTCACTTCTTCTGCCAGTTTTTTCTGAAGCTTTCTTTCGTGAGGCGCGGTTTGATGTTCTGCGATTAACGTTTCAATTTCTTCTTTGCTTAAAAAAGTATAGAATTTAATGAATCTTTCAGCATCTGCATCGGTAGAATTCACCCAAAACTGGTAGAATTTATAAGGCGACGTTCTTTTCGCGTCGAGCCAATAGTTTTCTCCGGCTTCTGATTTTCCGAACTTAGAACCGTCGGCTTTTGTAATTAAAGGAACGGTAAGCGCAAATGCTTCACCTTTTGCTTTTCTGCGGATAAGTTCTGTTCCTGTGGTGATATTTCCCCACTGGTCTGAACCGCCCATCTGAAGTTTTACATTTTTTTCTCTGTATAAATGCAGGAAATCATAACCTTGAAGAAGTTGGTATGTAAATTCTGTAAAACTCATTCCTTCCGCGCCGCCTTCGCCTGTGATTCTCTTTTTCACAGATTCCTTCGCCATCATGTAATTTACGGTAATGTTTTTTCCGATATCACGAATGAACTCCAGGAAAGAAAATTCTTTCATCCAGTCGTAATTATTCACGAGTTCTGCGCTGTTACTTTCGGTACCGTCGAATTTTAGAAATTTTGAAAGCTGGCCTTTCAGACAGGAAACGTAGTGGTTCAGGGTTTCTTCATCAAGCGCATTTCGCTCTGTAGATTTGCCTGACGGATCACCAATCATTCCTGTGGCGCCGCCAACCAAAGCAATCGGTTTGTGACCGTGCTGTTGAAAATGAGCTAAAACTTTAATAGGAATTAAGCTCCCGATATGCAAAGAATCTGCCGTAGGATCGAAGCCGATATAAGCAGTCGTCATTTCTTTATTCAGTTGCTCATCGGTTCCGGGCATCATGTCGGCATACAGGCCGCGCCATTTCAGTTCTTCAATAAAGGGATTCATTTTCTTAAAAATTTTAAGAGGCAAAGATAGGATTTTTGAGGGAAATTTTTGTTGCGTATTTTAAAACGCTAAGTTTCGAAACAGGAGATTTTACAGCAAAAATTAACTTTCTCTTCGCTTCAGAACTTTGCCACGGGGTTCGTCGCCTTCATATAAGGCAATTTCGGAATGAAGAAATTCGGCAGCGGCAGCGGAATCTTTTACTTTAATGGCGCTGCGCTCCAGCATTTCAGTTTCAAAGGGTTTTAATAGATGTTCCCGGATTCCGTTTTCCCTCCAGTTGAAACCGGTACTGCATTTTTTATAAATTTCGCGGGCAAGTGATAAAGCATCAAGAAGTGCCTGGTTTGCGCCCTGACCTTTAAACGGACTCATCGGGTGCGCGGCGTCACCCATTAAAGTTATTGCTCCCGCCTGCGCTAATGAATCTGCGCTGAGTAAATCGCGGTCGTAAACGGGGTATCCGGAAATTAAACTATCATCGGTCGCGATTAAAATTTCCGGGATGGGAGCGTGCCACGGTGTTCGTAGAATGGCTTCTTCTTTAAGGGCTTTTGAGCCCTTTTCACTTAACGCTTTCGCATCTTCTTCAGACATCGGGAAACTGAGCTGCCACATCACTGAGTCAGCGTCATAAGGCATAACGTATATTCTTTCATTCCCGTTTGCGGTCTGAAAAACGGTCGCCGAATCCAGAAGGTGATGACTGGAATTTTCGAGTGCGCTTAACGGGCAGATGCCTAAAATCACAATGCAGCCAAGATATCGCAGGGGAGAACTGTCTTCGCCAATCAGAAGATTTCTTACCACGCTTCGGATTCCGTCAGCGCCTACAAGTAAATCACTCTGTTCGTCAATTGTTTTTCCGTCAACCTGAAAAGTTAGTTCAATACCATTCTTATTTTCATTAAAACTGATAAATTGGTGTCCCCATTTGATGTAATCCGTTCCGGCGAGTTGATTTAAAAGTGCTGAACGCAGAGACTGTCTTGCGATGTGAACATTGCTCCGTTTTGAGTCATTTCTCGTATTATTTTCCATCCATTTTCGCATTCCCCATTCCCCAACCACTTTACCGCCGGGTGTGTGAGCCAGATGTCTTGTAGAAACCACTCCTTTATCTAAACTGAAAATCCCAAAGCCATCAATCGCTTTACTCGCCTGCTGAAGCGTAAGTCCATATCCCTGTGAACGCGCAGCGAAGCTTTCATCCCGCTCGTAAAGGGTAAAAGGAATGCCGCGGTGTAGACAGGCAACTGCCAGCGCAACTCCACCAATTCCGCCGCCGATAATGGCAACTCGTGGAAATTTTTCATGATCGGGCGCTCGAAAATCTTTCGATGCAATTAACCCTGAGCCGGAACAGATTGGACACGGTAAGAGATGCGAATGCGGACGTACCGGTAAAGGTCCTTTTTGATCTGAATTTTTAAATTCCTCCAACGCTCTTTCGTAGCGAATCTTTACACTTTTACGGATTCTCTGCTTTTTTTTGCCGCGCCCTGCGCATTCTTTACAGACCGTCCAGCGGTTCATTTCATTCTGCGTTTTCATGATTTGGTCCTGTTTAAGTAAAGAAATTTTCACTCTGAAAAATAATTGAGGCAAAGATAATATTTCTCATACCAATGTATTGTGGCAATCAAAATCCTAAAACTTTCATCTTGAAAATCCATTAAATTTTAAAAGACTAATTTTGCACCCCGAAATTCAGATAAGAGGAAGTCGTTCATATTTAATGAAAACAAAACGTTGACAGCCATTCTTATTTATTAATGAATCTATAAAATCCAAATATGAAAAGAATTGGCGAACACAGAAAATTGCTAGGAGTTGACAAAACCGCAACTTTAAAAGACCTGAAAACCATTTACAGAAATACAATGAAGGACGCTCATCCCGATAAATTTGTAAATGATGAAGAAGGAAAACTGGATGCAGAGGAAAAAAGCAAATCAGTAATTGAGGCGTATCACTTTCTGGTAAGCATCAACCCGGAGACTCAGGAAAAATACAAAGAAGAATACACAGAAACCACTTCCAAATCAAACATCCAGGATTTTGAATACGAAAAACAGATTCTGAAAATTCAGCATCTCAACGGTAAAATGTTTGAATACATCGGTGTGCCGAGAAATACCTACATCAAAATGGTAAACGCGGATTCCCCAAGCCGATTCGCACGAAGACATATCTACGGAAATTTTGTTTACAGAAAAGCCGGCGAAGCGATGGTGGATTAATCCTCACAAAAAAACCTCTTTTAAAATCATTTAAAAGAGGTTTTTTTAAGTTTTATCTATCGTTTTCTGCCGAATTTCTCCAAGATTTTTCCCGCCATTCTTTCTGTTCTTCTTTATTGAGGAAAGTCCAGGCGATGATTCTGCTGGATTTGTTACCGGTTCCCATCGGAATTGTTTTTAGGTGGAAAATCTCCGCTTCCTCCAGAAGTTTATATACTTTTTTCAGGTTGGATTCCTTTGAAATCAACGTGGAAAACCAATAACAGTTTTTCCCAAAGTCTTTACTTTCAGCAATCATTTTCCGGATGAAAGCAATTTCGCCTCCGGGATAAATCAACTCATTGCTGATTCCCGCAAAATTGAGTTCAGGAGCTGGCGTATTTTTACCCGTAAGATTGCGCACTTTTCTCTGGGAACCTTTTTCCGCGTCCTCGGCAGTAGCATGAAACGGAGGATTACAGAGCGTAAAATCTATTTTCTCGTCTTCTTTAATGATGCCGTGAAAAATTGTGTCAGAATCCTTCTGCAAGCGGATTTCAACTTTATCTTTTAACTGTTCATTAGCCGCTACAATATTCTGTGCTGATTCCACTGATTTTACATCTGTATCTGAACCGATGAAATTCCAGCCATATTCTGTAACGCCAATGATCGGATAAATGGAGTTAGCGCCCACACCCACATCCAGCGCGGTAATTTTATCACCTTGTGGAATTCCGCCAAAATTACTCTGACCAAGCAAATCGGCCATATAATGCAGATAATCTGCTCTTCCGGGAATCGGCGGACAAAGATTCTCAGCAGGGAAGTCCCAGTTATTAATACCGTAGTAGTGGCTGAGGAGCGCTTTGTTGAGTAATTTTACCGCTTCCGGATTTGCGAAATCCACAGAATCATCGCCGTATTTATTGGTTTTAATGTGATTTTCCAGTTCCGGAACGGCTGTTTTCAAGGCATCCAGATCATATCTCTCGCGGTTTCTATTGCGGAGATGAAGTCTGGTTTTCTCCCTACTGTTTTTTTCTGTGGACATAAATAAAGTTTGAAGCGGCTAAATTACGAAAAGGAGACGAGCATTGAGGAGCTACGACAATTCGTTTTTAAACAAACCTTTAAACCAACTAATTTTCAGACTGATGAAGCACGAGATATTCCCACGGTTCCATAGTGAGTATCATCTTTTTTGAAACCTGTTGAGGCTTTCCGGTAAATAGATTGATGTAAGTTCCGGCATCATACGAAGTATCAAAATTTACCTGAACTTTTTCCCTGCTCAAGTTGATAAGTGTGATGACCTTGTCCCCGTTTTTCTCCCGGACAAAGGAAATTATCTGATCCATTTTATTGTTCATGATTCTAACCATTTCACCACCGTATTTACCGTTCCAAAGTGCCTGGTTTTTATGCTTGAGCGCGAAAATGGTACTGTAGAGTGCTTCATTTTCGTGTTTCTTCCATTCGATAGGATCTCTTTCGAAAAATAATAAAGAGCGGTCCAGACCAGCTTCCTGACCATTGTAAACCATCGGCATACCATCCATCATTGCAGTAAAAACCGTAGCGGCTTTCAGTGCAGGTCCAAAGTTGCTGTACTGGTTTCCTTCCCAGGAATTTTTGTCGTGATTGTCTATGAAGTTCATGCGGATTCCATCTTTCGGAAAAATAGAAACATGTTCTGCGATGTAGGCTTCTCCCAGTGTCTTAACACTTTTATTGTTGATGGAAATTTGATGGAGGATGTTCCAGAGTGTCCAGTTGTAGGTTGCGTCAAAAGCTTTTCTGTGGAGTTCTTTATCTTCAGCTTCGGCCAGCATAAAGACCGGTTTTATCGCATCAAGTTCTCTTCTGGCGTTTTCCCAGAAATCTATAGGTACAAAACTCGCCACATCGCAGCGGTAACCATCAATATCATATTCCTTTACCCAAAACTTCAGGGCTTCGGTCATATATTTTCTGAGTCCGGGCTGGCTGTAATCGAAGTCAATAATATCATCGTAATCGCGCCACGGCGTCGACTGGAAACTGCCTTCTCTGGATTTCGTGTACCATTCTGGATGTTGGGTTGCCAGCGTGTTGTCCCAGCTGCTGTGATTCGCAACCCAATCGAGGATGACATACATTCCCTGTGCGTGGATGGCTTTAACAAGACTCCGGAAATCCGCGTCAGTACCAAATTCGGGGTTTACCTTCAAATAATCTTTTACCGAATAATAACTGCCCAAACTTCCCTTTCGGTTTACTACTCCGATGGGCTGCACCGGCATTAGCCAGATGATGTTAATTCCCATTTTCTTAAGGCGCGGCAACTGTTTTTCTATGGCTTTGAATGTCCCTTCTGCCGAAAACTGCCGGATATTGAGTTCATAAACAGTTGCATTTTTAGCCCAGTCGGGATTTGTGAGTTCGACATATTTTTGCGGCTTATAGCTAGAATCGGGTTGTTGCGACATGGTTGTAATATAAAAGAAGAGGAACAAGGTGATGATCAAACGTGGCATTTCAGATTGTTTTGGTGGACTTAAAATTACCACAATATTTGCATACCTGCCATTTCCATGCTAAATAATAGAAACATTTTTAGGTGTAAAGTTTGCAGTAGTCACAAAAGTTTAGACTAAAAAATATCACCTATGATTCCAAAAAAAATTCATTACTGCTGGTTTGGAGGTCAACCCAAAAGCCAACTTGCAGAACACTGTATCGCCTCCTGGAAACGTATTCATCCCGATTTTGAAATTATCGAATGGAACGAAAGCAATTCTCCGCTAGAGGACAATGAATATGTAAAAGAAGCTTTCGAGCAGGGGAAATGGGCTTTTGTCTCAGATTATGTCCGGTCAAAAATCATGTACGAACATGGCGGAATCTATATGGACACCGATATGGAACTGAAACTTCCGCTTGATGAATTTCTCAGTGAACGTGCCGTATGTGGTTTTGAAGTAAAAGGTGTTCCGTATTCAGCTTTCTGGATGGCCGAACCTAAGCATCAACTTTCGAAAGATTTTATGGATTGGTACAACAGTCAGGACGGTTTTTTTGAGAGAATAAATACAGATATTTTTTCTGAAATGCTCGAAAACGAATACGGTGCTGACCGGTACAGCGATACGGTTCAAAAACTTAAAAGCGGTGTTACCCTCTATCCATCGGTGTATTTTTCGCAGGATTTACCGAAGAATTATGTAAGCCATCATTTCAACGGGTCGTGGTTCGGGGGCGATTCTGAAAATACCCATAAAAAAATGGTGAATGTTTATGGCTTGCTGGAGCGGCTTATTAATTATCCGGATGCGGGAAAGGCAGCGAAAAGCATTATCAATGAACATAAAATCATTGACGTAAATGCGCTGCTTGATTTATTTCCAGAGGAAAAGATCAGAGAGTATCTGCAATCAAAAACTTAAAGCTAAGCCAACCTATTTATTGTAATACTTACCGATACCCGCCGAATCAAAGGTGAAGTGATGGTGATTTTCAAGCCGGTCAAGTTTTTTACTGATAGTAAGCGCCCACAGCACAACTTCTTTTGCAAAATTCTGGTCTTCAGTTGTAAGTTGATCACCGTATTCCTGCACAAATTCATTCAACGGTGTAATTCTCTCAAGCTCAGTGTAGAACTCACCATCACTGTCGGCGTAGCTCAGTTCTGCTGTATTTTCGTTAAACCACTTAATGATATCGGTGTAGGGTGTTTTAATTCCATCTTTTTCCAGTTTAGGGATTCGCGGGAAAAGCTGCTCGAACTGAGTAATAACCGCCTGGTCAATCAGCAGTTTTGCAACATGATCTGCGCCTTCCTGCTCACCTTCGTACACTAATTCAATTTTTCCGGTAATCGATGGAACGATCGACATAAAATCCAGAAGGCGGACTGTAGTTTTTTCAGCCCCGGATTCAATCAGCCGAAGTTTTGCGGCAGCCATCAGATTTTCCATTGCCGAAATGGTGAGTCTTGCGCTTACCCCGCTTTTCGCGTCTACGAATTCACTTTCGCGGGCTGCAAAGGCGACTTCTTCCAACATATTTTTTGCTAAATCTGGAACCGTAATCTGTGTTTTATCTTCTTCAGAAATCGAGGCTTCCTGTTCTGTAATCTGCCTTGCCAACGCAATTGATTTGGGATAGTGCGTGAAAATCTGGGAACCAATACGGTCTTTCAGCGGAGTTACTATGCTGCCGCGGTTCGTATAATCTTCCGGATTGGCAGTAAACAGAAATTGAATGTCAAGCGGCATTCTCAACTGGAAGCCGCGAATCTGTACATCACCTTCCTGTAAAATATTAAACAGTGAAACCTGAATTCTTGCCTGCAAATCGGGAAGTTCATTCAGTACAAAGATGCATCGGTTGGCTCGCGGAATCATGCCGTAATGAAGCACCCGTTCGTCCGAATAAGGCAGCTTTAATGTTGCAGCCTTAATGGGGTCGATATCTCCAATTAAATCTGCCACGTTTACATCCGGCGTAGCGAGTTTCTCGAAAAAACGCTCGCTGCGGTGAACCCAGGAAATCGGAGTTTCATCGCCCAGTTCTGCAATAAGGTCGCGGGCAAATTTAGAAATCGGCTGGAAAGGACTGTCATTAATCTCAGAACCTTTTACAACCGGCATGTATTCGTCCAGAAGGGTAATCATACTTCTCGCGATTCGGGTTTTTGCCTGTCCGCGCAATCCAAGAAGATTGATATGATGGCCGGCAAGTAACGCTTTCTTGAGTTGCGGAACTACGGTGTCTTCATAACCCAAAAGCCCTTCAAAAACATTTTCTTTGGCTTTTATCTTGGTAATAAGGTTGGTCTGAATTTCCTGACTGATGGTTTTATGAGTATATCCTGATTTTTTTAATTCTTTGAAGGTGATATCTTTTTTCATAGGTTTTTTTATAATGTAAAGGAGTGATTTATAATGTAGGTCTTGTGATCTGGAATTAAATCCGTCTGATCCTGTTTCTTTCATAATCTTCAAAAATCATTTCCCCAAGATTTGAAAGTCCGGTAAGGAAGGCCTTGCCTTTGTTTTGAGCAGTAAATGCTTCAACAAACTTACGGAGGTAAGGATCCTGCGCGATCATAAAGGTAGTGATGGGGATTTTAAGCCGTCTCGCCTGTGCTGCTTTTGTAAGACATTGCGTAACGATCATCTCATCCAGCCCGAAACTGTTGGTGTAAAGTTCTCCCGTTGGCAGTTTTATGCAACTGGGTTTCCCGTCGGTGATCATGAAGATTTGTTTGTTGGTATTTCTTTTACGGCGCAGAATGTCCATCGCCAGTTCGAGACCTGCGACGGTGTTGGTGTGGTACGGTCCAACCTGAAGATAGGGAAGGTCTTTAATTTTAATAGGCCAGGCTTCATTTCCGAAAACGATGATATCTATTGAATCCTTCGGATATTTACGTTTGATAAGCTCTACCAGGGCCATCGCTACTTTTTTTGCGGGCGTGATACGGTCTTCTCCGTAAAGGATCATGGAGTGGCTGATGTCGATCATAAGTACCGTGCTCATTTGGGCTTTATGACGGGTTTCCTCAACTACCAAATCGTCTTCAGTAAGCCGGAGGTCTGCTATTCCATTGTTGATCTGGGCATTTTTGAGGCTTTCGGTCATATTTACGGTGTTCAGATCGTCGCCGTACTGGAAGGTTCGGGTTTCTCCATCGCGCTCGTCGCCAACACCAACTTTTGATGTGCGATGGTTTCCTACACCTGTTTTCTTTAACTTCCCGAAAATCTGGTCAAGGGCGAATTCCCGTAAAGCCTTTTCAAGTTTTGGTGTTAAGATGTTTTTTCCAGTTCCCGAGCCGGAGTTTCCGTCTTTACTATCTTTTTCCTCCTTAATATAGCCACGCTTTTTAAGGTCTTCTTCAAAATCTGCGAGCGTATATTCGTCGGTAAAGATGTCGTATTCCTTATCGAGCATTTCGAGCCATTCGAAAGCCTCTTCAATGTCGCCGGAAGTGTGGGTAAGAAGATCTTTAAAAACTTCGAACACACGGTCGAAATGGGAAATATCTTCGGGCGTATGTTTCTTAAATGTAAAACCACTTTTATGGTTTGCGTCTCTTTTCATCATAATCATCTAGCAGTTGGTCCGGACAAGTTATGGAAATATTGTTCCAATGATTCTCCCCATGCATAGATATTCGAAATAACGATGATTTAAAAATGAAAACGCCGTTTCTGGCTTTGCTTATTCTGCGGTGTATTTCTTCACCGTTTTTTCAAAGAGGTCGATGTCGAAGGGTTTTGCCAGAAAATCATCAGCACCGGCTTGGTTAGCCAGTTCACTGATATTGCTGTTGGCTGAAAAATAAATCACAGGAATACCTTTTAATTGTGGGTTTGCTTTAAGCAGTTTAGTGGCCTCAATCCCGCTCATGTCGGGCAGCCAGTTATCCATTAAAATAAGGTCGGGCATATAATCTGTCACCTGTTGCTCAACACTGTTTGTGGTGGGCGATGTTTGTACTTCGCAGCCAATGTCCTGCAGAATCTCGGTACAGAGTTCTAAAATTTCGAGGTTGTCATCAAAAATAAATACTTTCTTTTTCATATCATTTTCGGCATTACGCCATTTTATTAATATAGTCGGCCATTTGTGAGGGATCCAACACAGCATCTGCAGATACATGATCCAGCGCATACTGCGGCATGAAGTTTACGACCGCTGAAGATGGATTCTGAACCAAGGCGATTCCGCCATTTTCTTTAACAGCCTTTAATCCCAGCGTTCCGTCGCTGTTGGCACCCGAAAGCAGCAGACAGGCAAGGTTTTCACCAAAAACTTCGGCAGCACTTTCAAATGTTACATCGATAGAGGGACGGGAAAAATTGACTTTCTCTGACGCATCCAGCGAAAAACTTCTGTCATTCTCAATGAGTAAATGGTAGTTGGGCGGAGCGATGTAAAGTGTGGCGGGCATCAAAGTTTCCTTTTCTTCAATTTCCTTTACATTTAAACTGGTTTTAGCGGTCAAAAGATTGGTTAAGATATTATCTTTCCCCGGTTTCCGGTGCAACACCAGAATAGTAGGAAACGGAAGCGCAGCGCTGAGACCCGGAAGCATCTTTAAAAGAGCGTCGAGACTGCCGGCAGATCCGCCAATAACCAATGCTTCACAATGTTTCATCTTAATGAATTTTTCGCCAGATTTTTTCTCCTTTTAGTCTTTCGAAATTCTTTGCCACTGAAGAAAAATCCAGGGTTTCTTTTGTTCCCAGTGCCAGATAACCGAATTTCTCCAGGCTGCTGTTGAATAGTTCAAAAACTTTATTCTGAAGCGCCCGGTCGAAATAAATGAGCACGTTTCGGCATAGAATGAGCTGAAACTCGTTGAAGGAATTATCTGTAACCAGGTTATGGGTAGAAAAGATAATTTTCGACTTCAGTTCATCTCTCAGTTTTCCCAGAGAATAATTTGCGGTGTAATAGTTCACAAACTGATCGCTCCCACCGGCTGCGATATAATTTTCTGTATAGAGTTTTATTTTGTTCAGCGGAATCATTGCCTGGCTTGCAGTGGCCACCACTTCGCTGTTAATATCTGTAGCATAAATCAATGATTTGTGAAGAAGATTGAGTTCCTTCAGAAATATGGCGACAGAATACGCTTCTTCGCCTGTGCTGCAGCCTGCCACCCAAATACGTATGAAAGGATAGGTGCCGAGCCGCGGCAGGATTTCGGTCCGTAAGGTTTTGTAAAAGGCCGGATCCCGGAACATTTCTGTGACATTAATCGTGATCTCCTCCAGAAAACGTTTGAAATACCCGGGCTCGGTTCTTATTTTATAGCGGTATTCAGCAAAACTTACAAATTTATCCATCTCATAAAGCCTCAGAATCCTTCGTTTCAGTGAGGCGCGGGAATATCCTGTAAAATCGTAGCCGTACACCTCCAGCACATCCGAGAGCAGGATTTCGATCAGTTCGTCGTTATGTTCGGATGATTTCAAAATTAATTGATTAATTGATTGAGTAAAGTCAGCAGTTCGTCCACATTCACGGGTTTACTGATATATCCGTCAGCACCTGCCTCCAGACATTTCTCTCGATCACCAGTCATTGCCTGGGCTGTAATTGCGATCACCGGAATGTTTTTCAGGATGTCGTCATTTTTTATTTTTCCAATGGCTTCGTATCCATCCATTTCCGGCATCATCATGTCCATCAGCACTGCGCCGATGTTGGTGTTTCCACTCAGCAATTCAAGTCCGTCAGCGGCACTTAAGGCTGAGATACACTGGTATTTTTTTGCTTTCAATACTGCCGAAAGCGCAAATATGTTTCTGCTGTCATCATCGATGATAAGGATTTCCTTTGTCTTATTCATAATCCGGAATTTTACATTTTATCGTAAAGCCAAACTCTCAATAAAGAAATCAGCTGATCGATGTCTACAGGTTTGGAAATATAATCTGAAGCGCCCACAGCGATGCATTTTTCACGGTCACCCATCATGGCTTTCGAGGTAACAGCGAGCACCGGCAGGTTTTTGAATTCCGGAAGGGTACGGATTTCCCGGATGCTTTCGTAGCCGTCCATTTCGGGCATCATCATATCCATCAGTACCACATCGATTGATGGGTCTTTTTTGAGGGCATTTAATGCCTCTTTACCATCCATCGCCGGAATCACTTTCATGCCGTGAAGTTCGAGCGCTTTTGTGAGTGAAAAAATATTACGTACATCATCGTCAGCGATAAGTACTGTTTTATCTTTCAAAATATTGCGCAGTTCGCTCAGATTTTCGAAACTTCCGTTCTGCTGTTTACTCTTTTTCGTTTTTTCTTCTACTAAATGCAGGAACAAACCAGCCTCATCAAGAATACGCTGATAAGAATATGCAGTTTTCACCACAATAGAATCCGCGTATTTCTTAATTCGGTTTTCTTCGCCCTGCGAAAGATTTTTACCGGTGAAGACAATGATAGGTAGGTCTTCCAGACCTTTATTCTGCTTTATGGTTTCCAGTGTGTCGTAGGCATTTCTGTCGGGCACGCCCATGTCAAGAATTACGCAGTCGATTTCGCGTTTATGAAGAGAATCTATACTGTCGGACACATTGTTTGCGATATCTGTCGTGATGTTATTAGCACTCAAAAAGTAGCTCAGGGCTTTGGCATGCTGCTCATTTTCTTCTACGATGAGAACTTTTTTAGGGCCTTTTGCAAGAACATTTTCAAGTTTGCTGAAGATTTCCTGCATCTGCTCTAAAGCGAACGGCTTGTTGATGAAATCTACGGCACCGCGCAGCAGACTTTCCTGACGGAATTTCATTGATGACATAATATGCACCGGAATCGGCTTTGTTGCAGGATCAGACTTTAAAGCTTCCATCACCTGCCATCCGTCCATAATCGGTAGCTGAATGTCGAGCAATATTGCAAGCGGTTTAAAATGTTGTGCCATTTCAATTCCTTCGTCGCCGCGCACTGCGACGATGACTTTGTAGTTTTTGGTACGTGAAAAGTCGACGAGAATTTTTGCAAAAGCGGTGTCGTCTTCAATGATGAGGATGACCTTGTCGCCAGACTGAATATTTTCCCTGTCATCATCAATTGATTCTGGAATTCTGTCGGAGATGTAACGCTCCGGCTGTTTTGGTTTCTCCGGAACTGGATAAACTGTAACTTCTTTTACAGGCTCGGGAGCTGAAAGTTGGGCTTTTTCTGAATCCACAGGAACTACGAGAGCAAATTCACTTCCTTTGCCTTCGGTGCTTGTGAGGGTTATTTCCCCGCCCAGAAGTCTTGCGAGTTCTCGGCTGATAGAAAGACCGAGTCCTGTACCGCCATATTTGCGCTGGGTAGATCCATCTGCCTGCTGGAAAGCTTCAAAAACGAGTCTCACTTTATCTTTGGCTATTCCGATACCGGTATCAATGACTTTAAAAATAACTTTCTCCTTTGTGTCATCTGCGTCGACGTGAAGCGTAATGCTTCCCTGAGAAGTGAATTTTATCGCGTTTGAAAGAAGGTTTTTAAGAATCTGTTCCAAACGGAGTTTATCGGTGCGGAGAATTTTTGCTGCTTCCGGCTGGGTTTCTATATTAAGTGCGAGGTTTTTATCTTTGGCCATCGGACTGAAAAGCATCCTCATGTCTGCCGTAATTTCATCTAATGGAACCTGATGGAATTCCAGAGTCATTTTTCCTGATTCAATTTTCGACAGATCCAGAATTTCATCTATGAGCGTTAATAATCCCTGCCCTGAACTCTGCATTACTTCAGCATATTCCACGTACTGTTCATCCAAATCTTCGCTTTCGGTCATCAGTTTTGAAAGCAGGAGAATTGAGTTCAGCGGAGTGCGCAATTCGTGAGACATGTTCGCAAGAAACTCAGATTTATATTTCGTGCTCTGCTCAAGTTCTATGGATTTCTGCTGAATATCAATATTTCTTTCTTCGATTAATGCATTTTTCTCTTCGAGCAGACTTGTCCTTTCCTCCAATTCCTGATTGCTCTGCAAGAGTTCTTCCTGCTGTACGCGAAGTTCTTCTTCAGAGGCTAAAAGTTTCTGAGACTGCGCTTCAAGTTCGGTATTAATATTTTCGAGTTCAGCATGCTGAGACTGCAGTTCTTCGGACTGGGCCTGTGTTTCCTCCAAAAGTTCCTGAAGTTTTATACGGCTTTGTGCACTGTAAAATGCCAGCCCGATATTGCCTGAAATCGCATTCAGAAACTCAAGCTGCAGCGGAGTGTAGGTGGCAGTAGTGCCCAGTTCTAACACACCGAGAGGAATATTGTATCTGGTAATCGGCACCGCCACAATGTTGCGGGGTTTAGTATTTCCTGTGGCAAAGCTGATGGTGGTTCCGTCATCCGGAATATCCTGAACAACAATTTGTTTTTTCGACTGAAATGCCTGTCCGGCGATCCCTTCTCCGATTTGCAATGCTCTTTTTGTATCCCGGTCGCTGAGTGCATAACTTCCTTCCAGATGAAGCAGGTTATCTTCCTGCTGTACATAGAGTGCAGCCACCTGGCTGCCGGTTTTGGAGGTAATAAGATCTAATATTTCTGCAGATAGTACACTGATATTTTTGTCGCCCATCATTCGGTCATTCAGTTGTGTGATGGAGGTGCTGAGCCATTCTTTTTCCTCCAGAGTATTGAATGAGGTTTTAAGGGAATCGGCCATGCGGTTGAGTGGGTCTGCAACATTGCCTAAACTTTCCTGTGCATTTTGGTCCAAGAGAATATCGTAATCACCATTAGAGATTTGCGCAGTTACTTTCTCAATAGCTAAAAGACGGTTAACGGTCTCGTCATTTTTCTTTTCGAGTTCAGTGGTAAGTTTATTTTTTTCGTTGAAATCCTGAAGAACTTTACGGAAAAACACCAAAGTAATTGTTAAGGACAACAAAGCGGAAATAATGATGAGCAGCGGCGTATACGATGCAAAAGTGTTCATGCTTTCAGTACGAGACTGCAGAATGGCTTCTTCTTCGGTCTGCATTGCTGCGACGGTAGCCCGAATATCATCCATGTGTTTCTTTCCGGCTAACAACTGCTCGGAAGTAACATCTGTATTGTTTATTTTATAGTTTAAGTTGCGGTCCAGAATCATGAGGCGGGCCTCAACACTTACCTTTAATTTCTCCAGATTCTGTGCCTGTTGGGGCGAATAGGTAATTTCGCTGTTAAGTTCCGTTACTGCCTGAGCAATTTTAGCTTTCGCATTATTATAAGGAGTGAGGAATGCCTGATCACCGGAAAGCAAATAACCGCGCTGCCCGGTCTCGGCGTCTTTAACAAGGGAAAAAACGTTGTTGATGTTTTTAATAGTATCGTTACTTTCGCGCACCATTCCAGAGCTGTCGATAAGATTTTTAATACTGATATAGGATGCTACAGAACTCATCAGTAAGAGGAGCAGCGATAGCCCAAGGCCGTAAAGAAGATTATTTCTAAAATTCATAAAAACTAATTATTGTTAATATCCTTTTCGGGATGTACCGGTATGTTAAAATAAAATTCAGATCCTTCGCCCGGCTCACTTTTTACGCCGATGCTGCCCTGATGTCTTTCGATAATTTCCTGACAAATATAAAGGCCGATTCCCAATCCCTGAAAACGTTCTGAGGTTTCCTCGACCCGGTAAAATTTATCGAAAATCTGAAGTTGATGTTCCTTAGCCATTCCGATGCCAAAATCCCTTACCGAAAAATAAATTTGCGACCCGCGCAGTTCGGAGGTAATATGTACCTCGTCGCTGTCCGGCGCATATTTAATTGCGTTGGTGATAAAATTTATGATGACCTGCTCGATCCGCATTTCGTCGCCAAAGATTTCGGTACTGATATGGCCGGTTCTGATGAGTCTGATGGCAGGGTTAGCCTGCTGCATCACCTCTATAATATGATCAAGAATATCATCGAATGAGAAATATCTTTTATTGAACTTAAGTTTGCCGCTTTCGATTTTGGAGATATCGAGGAGGTCAGCCACCAGAAGATTAAGTTTTTCAATCTGGTTCTGTACTTTGTGGAGTCTTATTTTTACGGTTTCCACATCATTTTTGTCAATACTTCTTTCGAGCAACTGTATATAACCTTTAATACTCGTCATTGGAGTTTTCAGTTCGTGACTGGCGATGCTTATAAACTCGTCTTTTTTTCTTTCGGCTTCTTTGCGGAATTCAATTTCCTCCAGGAGCTTGGTCTGCATTTCATTCAGTGCACGGCTCTGTTCGTAAATCCGGTAAAACGTTTTCACCTTCAGTAAGAGAACATTCATGTCCACAGGTTTACTGATATAATCCAAACCACCAGAGGAATACCCCCTTGTAATTAAATTTACATTGGCGCTCGCCGCAGAGAGAAAGATGATAGCGGTTTCTTTGGCTTTGCTGTACCCGGATATGGCTTCTGCTACTTCAAATCCGTCCATTCCCGGCATCTGTACATCCAGAATAATCAAAACGTAGGATTTTTTGAGGATTTTTTTTAGCGCTTCATCGCCAGATGAGGCGGTATCAACTTCGAAGCCGTTCTTTTCAAGAACTTTTTTCAGAGAAATAATGTTTTCCGGAGCATCATCAACAATCAGGATCATTTTATATTCAGTTTAATTACAGAAGTTGACAAATATACATTTTTTGAATTTTACATTTTTAAGGAAGGAGGTTAGTTTTTTGGGAGGTTGATGCCCTTAAACATTAAACTGGCGCAAGTGATGATCCGTATGTTTGTATACTAAAATCCCAATCTGTTCCTGCGTCACTTTACCAAAAAAATCGTGTACAAAATTAGGGTTATGAAAATGATCGTACTCAGAGAGCAACAAAATCCAGTCTGTTTTTCCTGCTACTACATCTCCATCTGTTACCGGGAATTTAAATTGTGCGGAGGTGGGAATGTTTCTGTCGAAAGGAGCACTGTCTTTAATCATTTTATTCAGCACTATTTTGCCGAATAACTTTCCCATGAAAACCTGTTTATAAATATCGGAGCCTTTACCAAGAATCCACTGGTTCCAGTAAATATTGTGTTTAAGCATTTGGTGAATATTCATTTTTCCCCATGCCGGTGTATGAAGTTCGGTAAGATTATCAATTCTCGTTATGAGTTGAGAACGGTAGCTGCTGTTAAAAATAGTTTCGTGAGTTTTCATACCGTATTAGTCTTTTATTATAATCAAAAATACATAAAATATTAAGCAAGTTATAACTGTGGTACTCTAAATTTACAGCATAATTTGTCTTTGATGGAATTTTTATTCCCTGACTGTTAATTGGTTATCCGTTGTAAACGACTGTAAACGGTAATAAGTGATTCATTACCGACTAAAATTTTGTAACCGTTGAATCTTTGCATCAGAGATTCGGGAAAAAATCAGTGAGACCCGTTTCTAATGTTTAATTAAAAATTTAAAGTCATGTCACTAAGAAACAAAGTTACCCTTATCGGTAGAACAGGAAAAGAAGTAGAAACCGTAAAATTCGAAAACGGAAAACTCGCAAAAGTAAGCCTCGCCACCAGCGACCACTACACGAATGCTCTGGGCGAAAAAGTTGAAGAAACCCAATGGCACAATCTGGTTGCCAATGGTAAACTTGCCGACATTATGGAGAAATATGTTGAGAAAGGAAAGGAGATCGCAGTAGAAGGTAAAATCGTTTACCGAAATTGGGATGATAAAGACGGAGTGAAACATTATATCACCGAAATCCGTGTAGAAGAGCTCGTGCTTCTTGGCGGTAAATAAAAATTGGTTCTTCCTCAAATTCTCTGCTTTGCTGCATTGACTTTGAGGAAGTTTTTTTAAACCTAAAAACACATAATCATGAAAGTAAAAGTTTTAAAAGTACGGTTGTCTGATAAATTTATTTACAGTGACCAGAAGATGCTGGATGTTTTCCTGGCAGAAAATAATGTGCTGAAATTTGAGTCTGCTTTCGTAAAAGAAGAAGAAGGCTACTGGTCTGTGATTCTCTATTACGAAGAACTGAAATCTGCTGTCAGCGATCATAAAACCCCGAAATATTCAGCGGAAAATGATTCAGAACTCAATCCTGACGAAATAAAAATCCTCGATTCGCTGAAACTCTGGCGCAGCGAAAAAGCCAAAGACCAGAATCTTCCGGTTTATTTTATTGCGAGCAATAAAGAACTGCTTTCCATCGCAAAATACAGGCCCGCAAAGAAGGAAGAACTCAGGGAGATTAAAGGTTTCGGAAAACATAAGATTGAAAATTATGGCGAAGAAATCATTGAAATTCTCGAAAGCGTATAAGTAGCGGCTTTGAAGACGAGACTCCGTCAAATCTCAAACTTTAGCGAAGTTTCGTAATATTCTGTCGATTTCCGTATTTTTGCAGCTCAAAGCAAATCAAAACTGCTTATCATAACCACGCATTATTACCCTATGAAGCCAAGCTTAGCAAAAGGAACCCGCGATTTTACCGCAAAGGAAGTCATCAACAGAAGAGCTATTATCAATACCTTGCAGAAGAATTTTGAACTTTTCGGTTTTCAGCCACTGGAGACACCAAGTTTCGAAAATCTCTCTACCCTTACCGGGAAGTATGGCGAAGAGGGCGACCGCTTGATTTTCAAGATCCTTAATTCAGGAGATTATGCTTCAAAAACAAATGATGAAGACTGGGATGCTAAAAATTCACAGAAACTAATTTCCCAGATTTCGGAAAAAGCGCTCCGTTATGATCTTACTGTGCCTTTCGCAAGATTTGTAGCAATGAATCACGGGCAATTGGTTTTTCCTTTCAAAAGATATCAGATTCAGCCTGTTTGGCGGGCAGACCGTCCACAAAAAGGAAGATTCAGAGAGTTTTATCAATGCGATGCGGATGTGGTAGGCAGCGAAAGTCTTTGGCAGGAAGTGGAATTAGTGCAGCTGTATCTCAAGTCTTTTAAGGAATTAAATATTCCGGTGACCATTCACCTGAACAACCGCAAGATCCTTTCCGGTTTAGCAGAATATGCGGGGATTTCTGAACAGCTTATCGACTTTACTGTGGCACTCGACAAGCTCGATAAAATAGGTAAAGATGGCGTAGTAAAGGAACTTCTGGAGAAAAATATCTCTCAGAACTCTATCAGCAAACTAGATTTTCTCTTTAGCCAGAGCGAAAACGCCCTGGAAAATGTTCTTCAGCTGAAAGAGAAATTTGAAGGCAACGAGGTGGGAACCCAAGGTGTTGAAGAACTCGAATTCGTACTGACTAAATGCATTGAATTAGGCATTTCTTCAGATAATATAAAATTTGATATAACTCTCGCAAGAGGACTAGATTACTATACCGGAGCTATATTTGAAGTAAAAGCCAATAATGTTGCGATGGGTTCGATTGGCGGCGGAGGACGTTACGATAATTTAACTGAAGTTTTCGGGGTGAAAAATATTCCGGGAATAGGTATTTCTTTCGGTCTCGACCGGATTTATCTGGTGATGGAAGAATTGGGTCTTTTTGCTGAAAATGAAGCAAGTTCAGTGAGGTTCCTCTTCGCAAATTATGGCGAAACAGAAGCTGTTGAGGCACTTAAAATTATCTCAAAACTCCGTGAGAACGGTATTTCTGCTGAGCTTTATCCCGAAGCAGCCAAACTGAAAAAACAGTTTGCTTATGCAGAAAAGAAGAGAATTCCGAACCTGATATTTTTTGGCGCAGAGGAAATCGTAGCCGGAAATATTACGGTAAAAAACCTCCTTAACGGAGAACAGGAAACTACTGTTCTTTCTGCTTTTCTGAAGGCAGATTAAAATTTATTAGGCGGATTAAATTTAAGACAAGTCAGAAATAATTGTCATTTCGCTAACTTTTTGGAATAATGATAGAGTATTTTGGCAAAAAAAGCTATATTTATATCGTTATCCTAAATAGAACACGATGGCATATATGATTCTTCCTGCTTTACTTACTGTAGCTTATATCGGTTATCTGGTTTATCTGTTTTTCTGGAAAAGAGATGTTATGAAGTTTCGCGCCGTGCTTTATCCGGGGCTTGTTTTCATTTCGATGTGGGCCCTGCTGTATTATTATTTCCTGAGATAATTTATCACCATTTCAATCTGAAAAAAATGTGGTGGATTTACGCTTTGCTCTCCGCGCTTTTTGCTGCACTTACTGCAATTTTTGCTAAAATTGGAGTTGAAAATGTAAACTCTAATTTGGCCACCGCAATCCGAACGGTCGTGGTATTAATCATGATTTGGCTGATTGTTATGTTTCGCAATGAGTATAAAGGAATTTCTGAATTATCGCAGAGAAACTGGTTTTTCCTGAGTATTTCAGGATTGGCTACGGGGCTTTCCTGGATTTTTTACTTTAAAGCGCTGCAGATGGGTGAAGTTTCGAAAGTCGCCGGGATCGATAAACTCAGTCTTGCACTAACTGTGATTTTCGCCATTATCTTTCTGGGCGAAACTTTAACCTGGAAAACCGCAGCAGGCGCAGGTTTAATTGTTATCGGAACTTTATTTTTAATATGGAAATAAAATCTGGATTCTATTTCTCTATCATTCACCATAAACTTATGATCATTAAATGGACAACTATCTAGACATCAACCGTAAATCCTGGAACGCCAAGGTAGAACCTCACCTGAAATCCGACTTTTATTTTGTAGATGAATTTATAAAAGGGAGAACTTCTCTCAATTCAATAGAACTTAATCTGTTAGGCGATGTTAGGGGCAAAGAAATCTTGCATCTTCAGTGTCATTTTGGGCAGGATTCTATTTCTCTTTCCCGAATGGGAGCAAAAGTTACCGGTATCGATCTGTCCGAAAAAGCCGTTGAAGCAGCTATAGAACTTTCCCAGCAATGTGGGACCGATACGCAATTTTTGGTCTCCGATGTCTATGAACTGCGTAAAATTCTTGAGAGGGAATTCGATATTGTTTACACAAGTTACGGAACTATCGGCTGGCTTCCGGATCTTGATAAGTGGGCCGAAGTAGTTTCTCACTTTCTGAAACCCGGCGGTAAATTTATTTTTGTTGAATTTCATCCATTTATATGGATGTATGATGACGATTTCACCCATCTTAAATACAGTTATTTCAACGAAATGCCCATTGTAGAAACTGCGGAAGGAACGTACGCGAATCAGTCCGCCGATCTGGTCCAGGATTATGTGATGTGGAATCATCCAACGTCTGAAGTGCTTAACAGTCTGCTTAATCAAAATTTAGCACTAAAGTCTTTTGATGAATACAACTGGTCGCCTTATGCATGTTTCCTCCATAATGACGAATTTGAAAAAGGAAAATACCATATTCCTCAACTCGGCAGCAAATGTCCGCATGTATTTTCTTTAGTTGCGGAAAAAAACGCGGATTAATACTGATAAAATTTTAAATAAGTCTGAAAATTTATGAGAAAAATTTGTATTATTGCAATCTCAATTTATGGTGGTAAAAGTACAGTCTTTAGAAATCTAAATTGAAAAGGGGGATTAGCTCATCTGGCTAGAGCGTTAGACTGGCAGTCTAAAGGTGGTCGGTTCGATCCCGATATCCTCCACCAAATGGGTTACAGTTTTCTGTAATCCATTTTTTGTGCTTAGTTCTTATTTCTGAAAAATTACTTCACGTTCTGTGGCCCAGGATGAAACCAAAATCGGGAAATTCATTTTCACTACAATTATAACTCTCAGTTTCTTATGCCCTAAAAATTACGTATTTTTGCAAATCCCAAAAATTGAAGTTTTGGGAGTATAAAAATGAAAGATTCTAAAGAATATATAGAAATTTACGGTGCCCGTGAGCACAACCTGAAAAATATTTCGGTTAAAATCCCGCGTAATGAACTCGTAGTAATTACCGGATTATCAGGCAGCGGAAAATCTTCCCTGGCTTTCGATACTATATTTGCAGAAGGGCAGCGCAGGTATATCGAAACCTTCTCCGCCTACGCAAGACAGTTTCTGGGTGGCCTTGAAAGACCAGATGTCGATAAAATCGATGGGCTTTCTCCCGTAATCGCTATTGAACAGAAAACCACGAATAAAAACCCGCGTTCTACCGTAGGAACCGTTACCGAACTTTACGATTATCTCAGGTTGCTTTTTGCCAGAGTCTCGGATGCGTACTCCCTGAATTCCGGCAAGAAACTCGTGAGTTATACGGAAGAGCAAATTATCTACGTCATTAAAGAAAATTATAAAGGGGAAAAAGTGATGTTACTGGCGCCAGTCGTGAGATCGCGGAAAGGACATTATCACGAACTTTTTATACAGATGTCGAAGAAAGGCTATGGCCAGGCGAGAATCGACGGTGAACTGCAGGATATTGAGGCTGATTTAAAACTCGACCGTTATAAAACCCATGATATCGATATTGTTATCGACCGCTGGATTATCGGGGAAAACGCCTCCGAAAGTCGCATGGAAAAATCCCTGCGAACCGCCATGCAGATGGGTGAAGGAATAATAGGAATTCAGAAACTCGGAGGAGAGGACATCGAATATTTTTCAAAAAACCTGATGGATTCAGAAAGTGGTCATTCTCTGGCTTTGCCGGAACCCAATACCTTTTCCTTCAATTCACCGAAAGGGAGCTGTCCGTACTGCAAAGGACTAGGCACCGTAAAAAAGGTAAATACCGATTATTTTGTAGAAAACCCAAAGCTTTCCATCAACCAGGGAGGTTTGCTGCCATTGGAAGACATCAAGTCCAACAAATGGATTCTCGGTCAGATTAAAAATATCCTCGAAATTTTCGGTCTCGGACTGGCGACGCCTTTTAAAGATATTCCTGCCGAAGCGCTTGATTATATTTACAACGGCTGTCACAAGGAATTCAGCAAAGACCTCAAATACGCGGGAATTACGAAGAAAATTAAGGTTAATTTCGACGGATTGGTTTCCCTGATCAACGAGATGATAGAGGACAAGGAAAGTTATGACGCGATTCTCCTCGAAAGACATTTTACGACTGAAGAAACCTGTCCTGAATGTAAAGGGACGCGGTTGCAGCCTTCAAGTTTAAGTTTTAAAATCGACGGTAAGAATATCGCTGAAATCAACGGTCTCTCTTTGCTTGATTTAATGGATTGGCTGAATGATGTTGAAGACAAGTTCAGCGAGAAAAATAAAGTCATCGCACATGAAATTCTCAAAGAAATTAAAACCCGCCTTCAGTTTCTGCTGGATGTTGGCTTGGATTATCTGAGTCTCAGCCGAAGTTCTCGAACCCTGTCGGGGGGAGAATCCCAACGGATCCGGTTGGCAACACAGATTGGTTCTCAGTTGGTGAATGTACTTTATATTCTTGATGAACCTTCAATCGGGCTTCATCAACGTGATAACGAAAGACTCATTAATTCCCTTAAAAACCTGAGGGATATCGGAAATTCTGTGATTGTTGTGGAACATGACAAAGACATGATTCTGGAAGCGGATGAGGTTTTGGATATTGGGCCACGTGCCGGTAAATTCGGTGGTGAAATCCTCTGGCAGGGCAAACCAAAAGATTTACTGAATGCTGATACGGTAACTGCAGATTATATGACGGGAAAACGCAAAATAGAAATTCCAGAAAAGAGACGTGAAGGCAACGGTAAATCAATTTTGCTTAAAGGCGCTACAGGCAACAACCTTAAAAATGTAAACCTGGAAATTCCTTTGGGAAAACTTGTAGTTGTTACGGGGATTTCAGGAAGCGGAAAGTCTTCGCTTATCAACGGAACGTTATATCCGATCCTTAACCGCCATTTTTACAGAGCCGTGCAGGAGCCGTTGCCTTATAAGAAAGTTGAAGGAATTGATCATATCGATAAAATTGTTGATGTAGATCAGGCGCCGATTGGCAGAACTCCGCGTTCTAATCCGGCCACTTATACCGGTATGTTTACTGACATACGGAATCTTTTTGCGGAACTTCCGGAGTCTAAAATCCGCGGTTACAAAGCCGGCAGATTTTCTTTCAATGTTAAAGGCGGAAGATGCGAAACCTGTCAGGGGGGCGGTTTGAAGGTGATTGAAATGAACTTCCTTCCCGATGTATATGTACATTGTGAAACCTGTAATGGCAAACGTTTCAACAGAGAAACCTTGGAAGTCCGCTATAAAGGAAAATCGATTTCCGATGTGCTGGAAATGACTATTGATGAAGCGACCGAATTCTTCCAGCCGATCCCTAAAATCTACGCAAAAGTGAAAACGCTGCAGGATGTTGGGCTAGGGTATATCACGCTGGGGCAACAGTCTACAACGCTTTCCGGCGGTGAAGCACAGCGGATTAAACTGGCAACCGAGCTGGCAAAAAGACAGACCGGCAACACGCTCTATATTCTGGATGAACCTACCACAGGACTGCATTTTGAAGATGTAAAAGTGCTGATGGAAGCCATTAATAAACTCGTGGATTTGGGGAACTCTTTCATTATTATCGAGCATAATTTGGATGTTATTAAACTTGCCGACCATATTATCGATATCGGTATGGAAGGCGGTAATAAAGGCGGAGAAATTATTGCCAAAGGAACTCCGGAGGAAGTCGCCCGATCGAAAAAAAGCCTTACTGCGAAATTTCTTAAGCGGGAACTTGAGTAAATATATATATAAATAATATTAAAAGACCGGAACTCAGTTTCCGGTTTTTGTTTTAATTTTATCGGTGATAATCAGCAGTAAAATATTTAAGGATGAGTTACGAGATTCGGAATATGCAGGCCGGCGACAGCGCCAGAGTAATTGAAATTTTCGAGGAGGGAATTGCAGGCGGCAATGCAACATTTGATTTGGATGCCCCTTCCTGGGAAGCCTGGGATGCCAAATTTGTCAACCACTGCCGGCTTGTGCTGGAAAATGAAAATGAGGAAATCCTTGGGTGGGCAGCACTGCAGCCTATCAGCAGCCGGGACTGTTTTAAAGGTGTTGCAGAAGTAAGTATTTACCTCGGGAATCCAGCGCAGGGCAAAGGTCTTGGATCGATGCTGCTGAAGAAGCTGATTCTGGCAAGCGAAGAACATGGATTCTGGATGCTTCAGGCAGCAATTTTTCCGGAAAACCGCCCGAGCATCATCATTCATGAAAAATTCGGTTTCAGGAGGGTGGGGAATCGTGAGAAATTTGGGCAGATGAACGGGGTTTGGCGAGACGTGGTATTGCTGGAGCGCCGTAGCAAAACTGTAGGAATTTAAATAAATTTCATTCTGGGGCACAATAAAACTTAAAGTTTGGCATTAGTATTGAGATGTTATGTTAAATTATTAAATTTTTAAAAATGAAAAATCTATTTAAAATAATAGCAGCCGCAGGGCTTGCTTTTACTTTAGCCTCCTGTGGTGCTGCTAATGATGTTTACGGAAACAATTATCCAAACAATTATCCCAACGGTGGTGTTTACAGAACTCCGGACGGAACGGTTTACAGACAGGGTGATGTGTACCGTGACCGAAACGGAAACGTTTACCAGAACGGCAGGGTTGTAAGAACAGGTGATGTTTACGGCAGACCGGGAATCATTACCAGAAGCGGAGACAACAGAGGTAACTATCCGCGTAACAATCAAAACCTGCCACCGGGACAGGCCAAGAAGGTCTATGGCGGAAGCGCTAAAGATTACGCGCCGGGCCAGGTAAAAAAAAGAAATGCTAACTGGAGTAACAACCGTAATGTGGACTGGCGATATGATGATGACAAGAAAAACACCAAAGATTACCGAAAGTTCAGTGAAAAGTCTGACAAAAACAATAAAAAATTCAAGAAAGGGAAAGGCAAACGTAATGATTAACAGCTGTTAAAAGAAAAATGGCGGGAAAATTTCCCGCCATTTTATGTATAAGATTTTTCTTATTTATCGATGGAACCCAGTACTTTCTGGGCAAAACCGTTCAGTGCATCCCTTTCCGTCATTCCGTTATTTACGTTGCTGTGAACTTCCAGCGCTCCGCAAATATTGGTAATTAATTCACCCGCAACATTTAAGTCTTCTTCAGTAGTTCCTCGGAATTCTGTAAACGCCTCTAATACTTCTAAAGTTTTTTCAAGGTTTTCAGCACTTTGGGTCTGATAAAACTGTCGGATTATTGGTAGTTTCATTAATTTAATTCTTTAAAAAGATTAATAAGACTTTCTGCCTGGTTGGTCTGAACCTGATTAACCAATTCGCCGTTTTTAAAAATGGCAAACGTTGGCAGATTGTCGACTTTCGCCAGCTTTCTGCTTTCCGGAAGTTTTTCTGCATCTACATAATAGAACGGAATGTCTTCGTTTTCGGCAGCAAGTTTCTTGAACTTCGGCTTCATAATTCTGCAGTTGCCACACCATGTTGCACCGTACTGTACAACCACTTTTTCATTATCTGCAACAATCTGCTGCAAGGCATCTTCTGTTAATTCTGTGTACATTTCAGTTGTTTTTAATTAGTTTTGGTGATTTGCAAGGTATTCAGCAGTTGAAGCTCTGTTAGCCTGCATTGCTTCTTTACCTTCTTCCCAGTTTGCAGGGCAAACTTCACCATGTTTCTGAACGTGCGTGTAAGCATCAATCAGTCGTAAGAATTCTTTTACATTTCTTCCTAAAGGCATATCGTTAACCGCTTCGTGGAAGATTTTTCCTGTTTCATCAATCAGATAAGTTGCTCTGTAAGTAACGTTCGAACCTGTAAAGATTTCGTTTCCTTCTGCATCATATTCGAAATCCTGATCTACGATTCCCAGGATATTTGCCAGTTGTCTGTGCGTATCTGCAAGTATTGGATAGGTAACTCCTTCGATTCCGCCGTTTTCTTTTGCGGTGTTCAACCACGCGAAGTGCACTTCGTTGGTGTCGCAAGATGCGCCGATCACTTTGGTATTTCTTTTTTCGAATTCTCCTAAAGCATCCTGAAACGCGTGAAGTTCAGTTGGGCAAACGAAAGTAAAATCTTTCGGGTACCAGAATAAAAGAACTTTCTGTTGGTTTTTGGTAGCTTCTTCAAAGATATTGATGATTAAATCATCACCCATTTCGCTCATTGCATCAATCCCAATATTTGGGAATTTTTTTCCTACTAAAGACATATTATTTGGTTTTAAATTTCAACACTGCAAAAGTACTGTATTTTTATCAATTAAAAAATGATTTTTGATTTATAAAATCTATCACGTGTAATATTTCAATAAAAAGAATCTTTAATGTTGCTTTGAAGTTGGTTACAATTTCAAAAACTTTGAAAATAAATGAGTAAATTCACAATATAAAAGCTTTAAAATGAAAAAAGTACTTGTAATACTTCTGGTAGCTATTGTCTTCGTTCAGTTCTTTCCAATTGATAAAAATAATCCCGCTCCAACACCGGGAATGGATTTTCTGACCATTAAGAATACATCGGAATCTACCGCAAAGTTAATTAGAAACGGTTGCTACGACTGTCACAGTAATGAGTCAAAATATCCATGGTATTCAAATGTGCAGCCTATTGCTTGGTTCCTTAAAGACCATATTGATGAAGGAAGAAAGGAACTGAATTTTTCTACTTTTGCGACGTACGAACCGAAGCGTCAAGCGCATAAACTTTTCGAAGCCGTAGAAATGATTGAAAAAGGTGAAATGCCTCTGGATTCTTATATTATAGCCCATCCGGAAGCCAAATTTACTGAAGCTCAAAAACAGGAGATTGTCCAGTATTTAAAATCCGTAGAGAAAGAAATCCGGATGATGAACGATCTGCCGGCTGAAACTTCGAAAAAATGACAGATTCCTCCAAATACTACGTTTTTTACGACGGCGATTGCGGAATGTGCAATTTCTGGGTACAGTGGATTCTTAAAAATGACCGCCGGAAACAGTTTCTTTTTTCGGCGTTACAGTCTGATTTTGGCCAAAAATTTTTGAAAGAAAGAAATCTGGAAAACCGGAATTTAAACACCCTTTATATTTGGAAGCCGAATTTATATTACAAAACTAAATCTCACGCTGCTTTTGAAATTGCTAAGATCTTAGGAGGAAAATACAAACTGTTCAGCAACTTAAGTATGCTTCCGTCATCACTTACGGATTTTTTCTATGATATTGTGGCAAAACACCGCCAGAATATTGCTAAACAAAAATGTTTTCTGCCCAGTCTGGAGGAACGCAAACAATTTGTATATTAGAAATGCATATAAACTAATAATGTCCGGAAAAAATTCCGGACATTAACCTTTGCATATTTACCCACCTTATTTTTTAACAATGAGCCTCGCGGTTTTGACCTCCGCATCTCCTTTTAAAATTACGAAATATATTCCTTCTGGAATTTTATTAAGGGGGATTTGTACTTGCGTTGTAATGTTTCCAAATTTTTTACTGAAAATTTGCATTCCGGAAAAATCGATAATTTGAAGGTCTGCGTTTCTAATGTTTCCCGGATTGATGTAGAAGAATTCTGACGCAGGATTAGGGTAGATTGATAAGGAGCTGTTCTTTAACTTAGCATCCGTAGTGCTTAGGCTCTTCATAATTGAATCCAGAAAATCTATTCTTCTTCCGAGCCAGTTAGTTTGGTAATTTATCATGTCAGGGGCGAATTCATATGCTTCCCAAACGCGTGCTTCTCTTTCGTATACGCCACTATTACGAAGTTTCTCTATGTTATTGTTCAGCATCTCTGCAAGGTTTTCTTTGGTTATTATATTCGTGCGTAAGTGCGCCCATCTTTCGGCAAGTTTGCTGCGAAAACCTGGTTCCTGCCATAATCTTGTGTAAAGCCCGTTAAAAAGCAGATCGTCAACGACATTCTCTTCTGTACCGTCCCATATTGATCCGAAGGTACCATCCAGATCCCAAGGTACATAAAAGTATGGGCCATCTTTCTTGTATTTTGCCAGATAAATATTCTTACCTGTATTGTCGGTCGCACGTATTAGGTTCAGGAAGATAAAATAATCAACCATATTGTCTACATCCAATTTTGATGAATATATTGCGTTGAATGTTTCATCATCTTCATTGAGTACGAAGTCGATTAGATTATAGAGGTTTTCCCACCTAATAATGTCTTTTGGGTGTTTATACTCATAACCATCCCACAAGTCGGAGTTGTTATCGAAAGGAATTAACCCAGTAAAAGTTGTAGCACCGCCCCACTGATCACCCTTGTAAAGTTCGCCTTTTATTTCGGTGTTATCATTTTTTTTCAGTTTTAAGAGTTTCCGGTTCACTTTTTCACCTATTGCGTAGACTCCGCGGTATTCACCATTTAAAAATAAATCGGCGTACTTCATCTGGACCCCGCTTTTAGCGTCGTTCTCATCGTTTTTATAATGAACATTTGGGTATATTTTCTGCCAGAGTTCGTTACTTGTTTTGCTGTTGATTCGAAGTTTTTCATTATACATGGCTTGCAAGTTGTAGCTGTCACCTTTATGAAGGTTCAGTAACGAAAATTCTTGCGTTTCATTGCCATTGTCATCCAACCAAAATTCAATTTCCATGGATTTTTTGGGATACGACTGAGAGGTGGCTCCTCGATATTCTACTCCGATCGCTGAGGAAATCAACGGTGTTTCAGGAACTTTAATTTCAAAATGGCCTAAAATTTTAGGAGAGTCCGAAATTTCTCGTGTGGTTGTCATTCTTATCATAGGAAGATTAGAGAAATAGAGCGTAAAAGATTTACCATTTAGATTAATCTCATAGCCTTTACCACTTTCAAAGTGCGTCACGGGATCGGCCAGCGCATAAAGGTTGTCACCTATTGCGATAGTAGCTTTTTCACCGGGATATGATGTGTTAAGATCAGTAATTTTTTGATTGACAACAATCATGGATCGGGTCGAATCAATTGCATAAGAATTTTCGTGGATAGTGGTCTGCCCAAATAACAGAAAGGGCGAAAATAGGAAGTAAAATTTACGATACATTAATTATGATTTGGGTCAAAGATAATAATACTATCCATGATGAACTTAATACTAACCACTATTCAAATATGTTATTTATCATGCTGGCAGAACTTTTTACCTGCTTTAAATATGCCGAATCTATTATTTCTGATAGTATATCTATTCATCTATTCTGCAACAGAAAAACCATTCTATTCAATATTTCAATATATTTGCACCCATGGAATACAATACCACAAGACCGCAACTGCATATGCCCGAATACGGCAGAATTATACAGCAGCTTGTTGAGCGCTGCAAAGAACTGGCTACAAAAGAAGAACGGAATGAAATGGCAGTGGCGATCGTAGATTTTATGGGGCAGAGAAATCCCCAGTTGCGCGACGAAGAAAACTATAAACATAAGCTTTGGGACCATCTTTTTATCCTTTCAAATTATGATCTGGATGTAGATTCGCCTTACCCCTTTCCCACGATTGAAGAACTTAGTGAAAAACCTAAAAAAATGGAATATCCAAAGCTTCAGGGGGATTTCAAATTTTACGGGAAAAGTATCCTTCAGCTCATCGAAAAAGCTATTGAGCTTGAGCCCGGTGACGAAAAAGACGCCTTAATTCAGGTCATCGCAAACAACATGAAAAAATCCTACAATGTTTACAACAAAGAACATGTACAGGACGAGGTAATTTTCAGACATCTGAAAGATCTTTCGGAAAACCGGCTAGATCTTACCGGTTTAGACTCGCTCGAGAAAAGTAAAATTTATTACGCAAGCGGCAGAACCAACAAAAACACAGGCAGAACCAACCAGAATCAGGCACAGAACAGCCAAAACAAAAGAAGAAATTTTCACAACAACAAAAATCGGAAGTAAAAGATGAGCGGATCATTTAAAATAAAAGGCGGGAAAAAGCTGCAGGGTGAAATCACTCCACAGGGAGCGAAAAATGAAGCGCTTCAAATTTTATGTGCGGTTTTGCTGACCGACGATGAAGTAAGGGTTAAAAATATCCCCGACATCCACGATGTCAACAGACTGATTGAAATCCTTGGGGATTTTGGGGTGAAAATTACTAAAAATGCTCATGGAGATTACACTTTCAAATCAGATGCTGTAAACTTTGATTATATCAAGTCCAACGATTTTAAGAAAGACGGTTCTAAACTCCGCGGCTCTATTATGCTTCTGGGACCAATGCTTGCAAGATTTGGCGAAGCATATATGCCGACTCCCGGTGGTGATAAAATCGGAAGAAGACGTCTGGACACGCATTTCCAGGGTTTTGTGGAACTCGGTGCCGAATTTCACTATGACGAAAACGAATATCTTTATTCATTAAAGGCCAAGGAACTCCACGGGAAATTTATCCTGTTGGAAGAAGCTTCTGTAACAGGAACCGCCAATATTGTAATGGCGGCCGTTTTAGCCAAAGGAAAAACCAGTATTTACAATGCGGCCTGCGAACCTTACCTGCAGCAACTTTGTAAAATGCTCAACAGAATGGGTGCCAATATCTCCGGAATCGGCTCTAATCTGTTGATTATTGAAGGAGTTGATCAGCTGCACGGGACAGAACACACCATGTTGCCGGATATGGTTGAAATCGGTTCCTGGATTGGCCTCGCAGCCATGACGAAATCGGAAATCACCATTAAAAACGTGAACTGGAACGAGTTGGGCGTTATTCCCAATACCTTCAGAAAATTAGGAATCAGCCTTGAGCAGCGTGGCGACGATATTTATATTCCGGCACAGGACCATTATAAAATCCAGAAATTTATCGACGGTTCCATCCTTACGGTTTCAGATGCGCCTTGGCCTGGATTTACACCCGATTTGCTTTCTATTATTCTGGTGGTGGCAACTCAGGCTAAAGGAACTGTTCTTGTGCATCAGAAAATGTTTGAATCCCGTTTGTTCTTCGTCGATAAACTCATCGATATGGGCGCGCAGATTATTCTGTGTGATCCGCACAGAGCAACGGTAGTGGGCTTAAATCATGAGTCGCCATTACGCGGTACAACAATGATTTCCCCGGATATCAGAGCCGGAAACGCATTGCTGATCGCGGCACTTTCTGCGGAAGGAAATTCAACAATCCACAATATAGAGCAAATCGACCGTGGCTATGAAAACATCGACGGCAGGCTGAAAGCACTCGGCGCGGACATCGAAAGAATTTAATTCAGAAAAAGTAAAATATACAAAGCCATTTTCTCGGGGAAATGGCTTTTTTATGGGGAGCAACCAAGGTTTAGTTTTCTTTTCAAGTCTTCACCCGCTGTCCACTTTATCTTTTTTGGTGATTTCGCTTCCGCTCAGTCACCAAAAAAGGATGCCGTTTCCATCGGGGCTACGAATGTTTTATCGGAGTTCTCCCGTATTCCTAAATTTAAATAGACTATCTTTGCAAAAATTTTTGGGCTCGAAAAGTTCGAGTAACCCATTAATAATTACATTATTAAACAAAATTTAATGAGCAATATCGTTGCGATCGTTGGGCGCCCCAACGTAGGAAAATCAACCCTTTTTAACCGGTTTTTAGAGAGAAGAGAAGCTATCGTAGATTCAACTTCCGGAGTTACCAGAGACCGCCATTACGGCAAATCTGACTGGAATGGAATCGAATTCACTGTAATTGATACTGGTGGTTATGAGGTTAATACTGATGATATCTTTCAGGAAGAAATTTCGAAACAGGTACAGTTGGCAATTGACGAAGCTACTTCAATCATCTTCATGCTGAATGTAGACGAAGGATTAACGGATACCGATCAGGAAATCCATGAAATGCTCCGCCGTTCGAATAAGCCGGTTTATGTTACGGTAAACAAGGTTGATTCAGCTACCGAAGAACTCGCTGCTACCGAATTTTATCAGTTAGGTATCGAAAAATACTACACTTTATCTTCTGCAACAGGATCCGGAACGGGAGAACTGCTGGATGATATCGTGAATGAATTCCCAACCACAGAATATAAAGATCCGTTTGAAGGATTACCTAAAATCACCATTGCAGGGAGACCAAATGTCGGAAAATCAACTTTAACCAACGCATTGCTTGATGTAGAACGAAATATCGTAACTGATATCGCGGGAACTACACGGGATTCCATTGAAACGCTGTATAACAAATTCGGACACGAGTTTGTTTTGGTAGATACAGCCGGAATGCGCCGTAAAGCCAAAGTGAAGGAGGATCTGGAATTTTATTCGGTGATGCGTTCCATACGTTCTATTGAGTATTCTGATGTTGTGATCATCATGGTTGATGCTACTTTAGGATGGGAATCCCAGGATATGAATATTTTCGGACTCGCTCAGAAAAACAGAAAGGGAATTGTAATCGTGGTGAACAAGTGGGATTTGGTTGAAGATAAAAAAACCAATACCGCGCTGGATTTCGAGAACCAGATTAAGGAAAGAATTGGTCAGTTTACAGATATTCCAATCCTCTTCGTTTCAGCTTTAACCAAACAGAGAATTCTGAGAACAGTCGAAGTAGCGATGGAGGTGTATGAAAACCGCGCGAAGAAAATCAAGACCTCAAAACTCAATGAAGTCATGCTGCCGATTTTTGAACACACTCCGCCGCCTGCAATCAAAGGAAAGTATGTGAAAATTAAATACTGTGTACAGCTTCCCACGCCGAGTCCGCAATTTGTATTCTTCTGCAATCTTCCTCAATACGTAAAAGAAAGTTACAAGAGGTTTACCGAAAATCAGCTGCGGAAACAGTTTGGTTTTACTGGTGTTCCTATTGAAATATATTTCCGTCAGAAGTAAAAACCTAAGCCTTTCAGAATTTTTCTGAAAGGCTTTTTAATACATTATATTTTCCCGAACTTTACCGCACAAATAACTACTATGATTACCGTTTTATCCGATCAATTCTCCCTTGTCAATACCTGGATCAATGAACTCCGAAACGTAGAACTGCAAAATGACCGCATGAAATTCCGCAGAAATATGGAACGCATTGGTGAAATTGCAGCATTCGAAATCAGCAAAGGTCTGGAAGTTAAGGAGATGGAGATTGCAACTCCTTTGGATAAAATTCAGGTTAAGGAAATCGCTGTTCAGCCTGTTATTACAACGATTTTAAGAGCCGGCGTTCCTCTTTTTCAGGGAATTCTGAATTATCTTGATAAAGCAGACTGCGGTTTTGTTGCCGCTTACAGAAAACATGATGCGAACGATTATTTCTCGATTAAACAGGATTATCTTACCTGCCCCAATATCGATGGAAGACCTTTGATTGTAGCCGATCCCATGTTGGCTACCGGTGCAAGTTTAATTGAAGCGATTAAAGATTTGCTGAACCACGGTAAACCCACCCAACTACACATTGTTGCAGCAATTGCATCAAAACAGGGCGTTGAAACCATTCAGAACGAATATCCGGATGCGCAAATTTGGGTTGGAGTTATTGATGAAAATTTAACATCGAAAGGATATATCACTCCCGGTCTTGGAGACGCGGGTGATTTATCGTACGGCGAAAAACTTCAGCGATAATCTCAGCCTCAACCTCAACCTTAATCAACCGCCATTACGAGAACGGAAACTTTATTGTTACCGGCTTTCAGGATTTCCCACGCAACGGAACTCATGGTATTTCCGGTAGTGAAAACATCATCAATCAGCAAGACATGCTTATCTGAAATTTCCTTCGTCACTGAAAAAAGATTCTCAGTTTCAGTTCGGTGCGATTTGTCTTTCTTTGCCTGGGCTTTTTGGTAAAAATTTCTTTTGATCAAATGATGATCGAAGGGGATTTGGAGTGTTTCCGATAAAGTTTTGGTAAAAAGATGAAGCTGGTTATAGCCTCTTTCCTTTAGTTTTTTCGGATGTAGCGGAACAGAAACCATGAGATCGGGTTTGTTGTCATCAAAATGAATTCTTTCACCTGTCCATTCTGCCAGTATTTTTCCTGTTTTTTCCCGGCTTCCGTATTTAAGTTGATGAACGATTTTGCGGCTTAAACTTTCTTCTTCAAACTGCATCAGGGCAAATGCATTTTCAACGGGAAATAAAAGTGAACAACGTTCTTTCAGCAGGTTGCTTTCAGAAAAATCGTGATGGGTAAACAGAATCTGGTCCATGCAGATTCCGCATACGAGTTCATCAGCACTGATAATTTGGTTGCACTCGAGGCAGCGGTTCGGAAACAGTAAATTTAGAATCACAATCTGATGTTTGGTGAATTTAAAGTTACAAATTTCAGCGCTCCAAAATCTACATCATATCTTTTTTAATCATCAGGATTGATTTTTTCATGTTTTCATTAAAGATTTCCTTTTCCAGGCGCACGGGTGGCGCCTGTCGGACTTCGCAGTTCGGGATGCTGCAGACTTCGCAGGTTACGCCAACGTTTACAGTTTTGATTCGGTCGCTTTTAGCGAAATTTATTTTTTTCAAAGAATTTGAATTCAGCAGAATTCCTAAGCAATAACTTCTGTTTGTTCCATCGGAAAAAGGATTTTTCTGCGAAGTTGAAAGTACAAGATAAGTAAGTCCGCTGTCTTTATAATGAGAAATCTGCGCGTCGGTTACCGTTTCATTTTCCTTTAGAATCATCAGGTTTTTAACAGCAATCCACCGTCTGCAGTAGTGTTCGTTCGTCGCGTTGGCGTGCGGCGCCTGCTGCTGGTTCAGATGAAGTTCCTTCAGGATTTCGAGCTTTTCTGAATTTTTCTTTTTCGTGAAACACAGATAGAACAAATCCTTGATTCCGTGCTCCTGTGGCAGAATATTGGTAAGCCGGTAATAGAACGTTTCGGGAGAATTGGTGAATTCTGCAATCAAGTTCTCAAAATTCTCAGGTTCCCATTCTTCCAATCTGAAAAACTGTGAGAGTTTTTCTGTCAGAATTCCTTTGTGTATCAAAAGACAGCCTGCAAAATACGATGCGTAATAATTGCTGAGCAATTCTTCGAAACTCGTGAAATCCAGCCATGAATACGTATTGGGTCTTGGGTTAAGATTCAAGACATTATAACCGATTTCTTTGGCAAAAATGAAGGTTTTCTGATCCTCATCCAGCAGTTCATTCAACAGCAGAAGCCTTTTTTCAGGGATATAAAGTGAACGCAGTTTTCCTGTTGCGCCATATTTTTCAAAACCGACATTTCTGATTTCATAATGAAACTTTTCGGTCAGAATTTTTTCAAGATCTGCAGAATTAGGTTTGTATGGAATCTGGTTTTCTATTGAATACGCAGAAGCTTTTTCCTCTATTTCCGGGAAATAATTATCATAAAGTTCCTGGAAACTCCTCACTACCGCGAAATAGAAACGCTCTTTGCTGAGATTATAGTTTTTTGAAATTTCAATCAATGTGTTGACGAAAGCGGTGACTTTTTTCGGGGCATCGCTGATGATGCTGATGAGGTTATTTTTGTTGATCCCGAAAAGATCAAGTGGTATTTCCTTAAAAAAATCCGACTGAATTATTTCTACAATCGGCGAAAGGCTTTTGTCGAGTTTTGTTGAAACTAAATCGTTGTAAGTGCAATTTAAGGCCGTTGCAAGTTGCGCGATTTTATCATGTTTTGGATATTTTTTGCCGTTTTCAATCTCGTTAAGGTACGATTTTGATAATCCGGTTTGGTTAGAAAGCTCCTGCAGGGAAATATTTCTTTTCTGCCGGAACTGTTTCATTTTCAGTCCGAAAACGGTTTTAATGAATTCGCCGTCGTGCCTCATAGTCTCAGTTTAAATTTATAATCTTTCTAAATAGTTTTAGAAATGCGATGGTTACAAAGTTAATTAAAAAAGAACTGGTGTTCGCATAATTATTTATTTTAAAATTTAGCGAACGTTCGCTGTAAGTGAAAAATTTTATTTAGATTTGCCATATGTTAATCACAAAATATTAATTAATATGGAGACGGCAACACAATTTAAAATTCTGGCAGACAGACCTCATAGAGATATTTTTACTTCCGATTTGATCGATTTTCTTATCGAGCTTCACGTAAGATTTAATGCGGAAAGAAATAAACTGCTTGTTGCCAGAAAGATGAAACAGGTTGAATTTGATCATCACCATCTTCCCGTTTTTTTACCCGAAACCAAAGAAATCAGAGAAACTGATTGGATCTGCAGCGCGCTTCCTGAAGATTTACTCGACAGAAGAGTAGAAATTACCGGGCCGGTGGAACGTAAAATGATCATCAATGCCCTAAATTCAGGTGCTTCAACATTTATGGCCGATTTTGAGGACAGTAATTCTCCCACATTTGAAAACTGCATGGAGGGGCAAAAAAACCTTTCCGATGCCGTAAACCGTACCATCAGTTTCCAAAATGAAAACGGTAAAAGTTACGAGCTGAATGATAAAACAGCTGTTTTATTGGTTCGTCCGAGAGGATTGCATCTTGAAGAGAAAAATATTGAAATTGATGGGGAAAGAGTCTCAGCTTCCTTAACTGATTTCGGAATCTATTTTTTCAGAAATGCCAAGAAACTCATCGAAAACGGCAGCGGACCTTACTTCTATCTTCCAAAACTCGAGCATTATCTTGAAGCGAGATGGTGGAATGAAGTTTTTAAATTTTCTCAGGATTACCTTAAAATCCCACAGGGAACCATCAAAGCTACTGTTCTTATCGAAACCATTACCGCGGCTTTTCAGCTCGACGAAATTTTATTTGAACTTCAAGAACACAGTGCGGGACTCAATTGCGGAAGATGGGATTATATTTTTTCCTACATCAAAAAATTCAGAAATCTGCCGGAATTTCTCGTGCCGGACAGAGATCAGGTGACCATGACTTCTCCTTTTATGAGTGCCTATTCAAAACGGGTGATTCAGGTTTGCCACAAAAGAAATGTACACGCAATGGGCGGTATGGCAGCGCAGATTCCGGTGAAAAACAACGAAGAGGAAAACGAGATTGCATACGCGAAAGTACGTGCCGATAAGGAAAGAGAAGTGAAAAACGGACACGACGGAACCTGGGTCGCGCATCCCGGACTCGTCCCTGTGGCAAAAAAAATCTTTGATGATTTGATGCCTGAGAAAAACCAGATTCAAAAAAAGTTTGAAGAATATCACATTTCAGAAGCTGATCTGCTCGAAATTCCAAAAGGCACTATCACAGAAAATGGGGTCAGGAAAAACATCAACGTCGGAATTCTCTACATCGAATCCTGGCTGATGGGAATCGGAGCCGCCGCGCTTTATAATTTAATGGAAGACGCTGCAACCGCTGAAATTTCCAGAACGCAGGTTTGGCAGTGGCTTAAAAATGAAGCAAAACTGGATGACGGGAGAACCTTATTGCCCGCGATGGTTTTGCAGTGGCAGGAAGAAGAACTTCAGAAGATTAAAAACTACGTAGGCGAAGAGCGCTATCATAACGGAAAATTCGGGTTAGCGACAGAAATTTTTGATGACTTAGTTCTGAATGACCATTTCGAAGAATTCCTGACCCTGAAAGCCTATCAATTCATTTAAGTATTTCACTAAAAAATCAAATCCAAAATATTATGAAAAATCAGGAACAAATCCGCCGGCTTGAACAGGACTGGCTGGAAAACCCAAGATGGATCGGTGTTGAAAGACCGTATTCCGCAGAAGAAGTATTAAAATTGAGAGGTTCTTACCAGCTCGATTACACCATCGCCAAACTCATGTCAGAGAAACTGTGGGAGAAACTCAATAATCAGGATTTTGTCGCAGGATTAGGCGCGCTTACCGGAAACCAGGCAGTGCAGGAAGTAGATGCAGGTTTGGAGGCAATTTATCTTTCCGGCTGGCAGGTTGCTGCAGATGCCAATTTAAGCGGCGAAATGTATCCGGATCAGAGTCTTTATCCCGCGAATTCTGTCCCAAGTGTGGTGAAAAGAATTAATAATGCTTTGTTAAGAGCTGATCAGATTCAGTCGGTCAACGAAGTGGATGAAGTCAACAGAAAAGAATATCTTGTTCCGATTGTGGCTGATGCTGAAGCCGGTTTCGGAGGGAATTTGAATGCATACGAACTGATGAAGCAAATGATTGAATCCGGTGCAGCAGGAGTTCATTTCGAAGACCAGTTATCTTCCGCTAAAAAATGCGGACATTTGGGCGGAAAAGTTCTTGTTCCAACTCAGGAAGCGGTTAACAAACTTATTGCAGCACGACTTGCAGCCGATGTTTGCGGAGTTCCCACCATTGTGGTAGCCAGAACGGATGCTGACGCGGCTGATTTGCTGACTTCTGATATTGATGAACGCGATCAGAAATTTGTGACCGGAAAAAGAACGACAGAAGGTTTTTTTGAAGTAAATAACGGAGTCGAGCAGGGCATCGACAGAGGACTTTCCTATGCACCTTACGCAGATCTGATCTGGATGGAAACCTCAAACCCGGATTTGGATTATGCAAGAAAATTTGCTGAAGGCATCCACGCGAAATTTCCGGGAAAAATGCTGGCCTACAACTGTTCGCCCTCTTTCAATTGGGCTGCCAAACTTTCCGTTCCGGAAATGGAAACTTTCCGTGAAGAATTAGCGAAAATGGGTTATAAATTCCAGTTTATAACGCTTGCCGGTTTCCATGCCCTAAATACATCAATGTTTGAATTGGCTTTGGCGTACAAAAAACGCGGAATGGCCGGTTACAGCGAACTTCAGGAAAGAGAATTTGCTTTGCAGAAAGAAGGTTTCCGCGCGGTGAAACACCAGAGTTTTGTAGGAACCGGTTATTTCGATGCACTTCAAACCGTTATTACAGCAGGAAACTCGTCCGTTGTGGCGATGAAAGATTCTACTGAATCTGCACAGTTTCACTAAATATAGTAGTTTTTTATTTATATAATTGTTAATCAATCCTCTTGCATTTTTGCAGGAGGATTTTCTTGTATAAAGATTCTGTATTTCATCATCGCATCATCACAATTTCCAAATCATCACATTATCCTCTCAAAATCTTATCTTTGCAGAATGATTAGAATTACCAAGATTTTCACCTTCGAGACCGCGCATGTTCTTTACAATTACGACGGGAAATGCAAAAATATGCACGGGCATTCCTATAAACTTTTTGTCACCGTAAAAGGAAATCCAATCAATGATCTGGATCATCCCAAAAACGGAATGGTCGTGGATTTTGGCGACATCAAGAAAATCGTAAAATCTGAAATCATCGATCTCTGGGACCATGCGGTTTTGGTTAACGGCGCTTCTCCGCATAAAGAACTGGGCGAAGATCTGGAGCACAAAGGTCATAAGGTGATTTTCTGCAGTTACCAGCCGACCTGCGAAAATATGCTTTATGATATCGCTGAAAAGATTAAATCCAAACTTTCTGGAGACGTCACTTTGGCTTATTTGAAACTTCACGAAACCGAGAATTCTTACGGAGAATGGTTTGCAGAAGATAATTAGAAGTTTAAAATAAAGTGTACCGAAAGACATGAAGATCAATCTAGAACCTAATAAAAAAGTTTATTTCGCATCCGACCAGCATTTTGGCGCTCCAAATCCAAAGGAAAGCAAGGTTCGGGAAGAAAAATTTATCCGTTGGCTCGATGAGATTAAAAAGGATGCTCAGGTTCTTTTTCTCATGGGCGATCTTTTCGATTTCTGGCACGAATGGAATCACGTAATTCCGAAAGGCTATGTGCGGGTTTTAGGAAAACTGGCCGAACTGAAAGATTCAGGAATTGAACTTTTCATGTTTGTGGGAAACCACGATCTCTGGATGAAAAATTATTTTGAGGACGAAATCGGCTGCAAGGTTTTTTTTGATAAACAGTATTTCGAAATCAACGAGAAGAATTTCCTGTTGGCACATGGCGACGGACTGGGACCTGGTGATAAAGGTTATAAAAGGATGAAGAAACTTTTCACGAATCCTGTGGCGCAGTGGGCATTTCGTTGGCTGCATCCGGATATCGCGATGAAAGTGGCGATTTATTTTTCTACCCAGAATAAAATGATTTCCGGTGAGGAAGACAAAGCTTTTTTGGGGGAAGACAAAGAATTTTTGATCATTTATTCCAAAGAAAAACTGAAAACGGAACCCATTGATTATTTCATTTACGGGCACCGGCATTTACCGATGGTTTTGGATCTAAACTCTAATCAAAATACGGCAAAATACATCAACCTTGGTGACTGGATTTCCTATTTCACTTACGGTGAATTTCAGGAGGATTTTAAATTGAAAACCTTCGGGCATGCAAGCAAAGTTTAAGATAATGTCATCTATTTTTAACATACAAAACGAAGCCGATTTCCGGAAAAAATGTCTGGAAACGTTCCGTTATCAATATGAGAACTTGGAGGTTTACCGGAAGTTTGTGGATTATCTGAACATTAATCCCGATGAAATTCAATCAGTAGAAAAAATTCCTTTTCTGCCTATTGAAATGTTCAAAAATCATTTGGTTTTAGATAAAAATTCAACTGCAGAAAATTATTTTCAAAGTTCCGGAACCACTCAAATGACGCGTTCCAAACATTATATCGCAGATTTTGGATTGTACGAACAAAGCATTTACGAGAGTTTCGCGCAGTTTATCGGGAAACCGGAAGAGTATATTTTCCTTGGTCTGCTGCCCAATTATTCTGAAAATCCGAACTCGTCATTAATTTATATGGTCGATTTCCTGATGAAAAAATCCGGGAAACCTGAAAACGGCTACTTTCTGTATAATCATGGTGAATTATTTCAACTTATAGAAAAACTTTCAGCCGAAAACAAAAAAGTCATCCTGTTCGGAGTTTCTTTCGCGTTGCTTGATTACCTTGATTTCTGTTACGATCAGTCCATTCATCATTTAAATACTCAGAAACTTACAGTGATAGAAACGGGCGGAATGAAGGGCCGAAAGGAGGAAATGACGAAAGACGAACTGCTCCGGATTTTGCAGAAAGGTTTCGGAACGGAAAAAATTTATTCAGAATATTCCATGACAGAGCTTTTGTCGCAGGCTTATTCTTTAGGAGAAAATATTTACGAAAGTCCAAAATGGATGCGGATTCTCATCAGGAATACCGAAGATCCATTTTCTTACGTTGAAGAAGGACGAACGGGCGCAGTTAATATCATTGACCTGGCAAATATCCATTCCTGCAGCTTTATTGCGACCCAGGATTTGGGTAAGGTTGAAAACGGAAAATTTCAGGTTTTGGGTCGGATTGACCATTCCGATATCCGTGGCTGCAGTCTTTTGGTTTCTTAATTTTTTTTATTTAAATGCTTAAAGTAGAAGAGCTTACCTATAATTTTATCTCGAAGTTTTACGACTTTGAGAGAGATTTGGTGCTGACCAATCATTTCCATTCCGATTGGGAAGCCGACATTTTAATTGTGAATGAAGAAGGTTTCAGTCATGAGTTTGAAATTAAGTTTTCGAAAGCCGATTTCAAAAATGATTTCAAAAAAAATTACCAGAATTCAAAAACGCAAGAAAAATTCCTGAAACACGACAAAATTTCCTGCGGCGATTATATCTGCAACCAGTTCAGCTTTCTCTTGCCCATGGGAATGATCGACGCGGAAAAAATCCCTGAACATTGCGGTATTATTGAATTTGATCATAATCCTGATACTTGGGAAACCGTTTTCTATGAAATACGGAAACCTAAAAAAGTTCATGAGCTGACCTTCTGGAATTTAGTGGATAAAGATTTAATGCTGAAAATAATGGCGAGAAATTTCTATCTGAAAAAGCTTGAAGCCAAAGGTAAATTCGAGGAACTCATACTTCCGCCGAAAATTTTCCAGAAAAAATAAACTTCCCGCGCTGAATTGTAGCATTTTTTTTGATGTTTAAGAAAGGTTTCTAAATCGTTACCTTTATTTTAAACTCACCAAATGGCTTCAAACAAATTCAAAATCATACTTTGGTCCGTAGGAATTCTAATGCTGATTTTATTAGGATTCTTTCTCTATCAGCTGACCCAGTCGGAATCGGTAAACTCAATCATGATTCTTCTGATGCTTCTGTTTGGATTGATTTTAGGCGGAGTCATCGCTTTTTTAGCATCGAAAAAGTTGGTTTCAGAACCTTCTGTAATCAACGAAAGTTCCCATACGATCGCCGAAAGTATGCGCAAAGTTTTCAAAGTGGTTTCCGCGGAGGGGCATTTCAATGAAATTTACAATTATGAGGAAACCACGAAGCTTTTCAATTTTATTCCTTCCAAAAAGAAAGCGTTGGTGATCGTTCAGGCGAAAGTTTTGGTGGGTTACGATTTTGAAAAATTTCAATGGGAAGTGGATGAGCAGAATAGGAAAGTGAAACTTCTTAATTTTCCAGCTCCCGAAATTATCTCAACAGAAACCGATTACAAATACTACAATATCGAGGAACAGTTCTTTAATCTTTTCAGCAAAGATGACCTGGCGAAAGTACAACAGAACGGCAAGAAACAGGTGATCGAAGCAGCAAAGAAATCGCATCTTCCGGAAGTGGCAGCAGAACAGATGCGGACCTTGCTCACAGAACTTTTGGCAGGAAAGAATTTTTTGCTTGAAAATCCCACTAAAATCTCGGAAAGCAAAAACCTGATCGACTACAGAAAAATGAATGTTAACAGCTAAACACTTTCGGGTAAAGTTGAAGTTTATCATTACTCAGTGCCAATTAAAGTATCATTAGAATATTAAACACTAATTACTGTTTTAGTCAGAACTTTTACTACTTTTACATCCTAAAATTTTATCAACAATGAAATATTTTTACACGCTGATTTTAGCCATATTAATGCCGTACTTTTCTGTTGCACAGCAGGTTGTATCTTATTCGGTCAATCCTACGACATTTGATGAAACCGAAGCGATTACTGTAACCTTTACAGTAAATGAAAGCGCTTTCACCGTTGGAAGTTCGCATGCACTTTACCTTTGGGCCTGGTCATACGATTCGAATAATGTGCAGGCAGATGCGCCAACAAACGGAAGCTGGACAGCTTCTAATCCGGCCAACAAACTGACTTACGTTTCCAGTTCAGGAACAACAGGAACATACACCTTCACGATGAATACCGTGAAATCTTTTTACGGTAACCGTGCAAATCCACTTTCAAAAATTGGGTTTCTGGTAAAAACGGTTGATGGTTCGCAAAAGTCTCAGGATATTGTTCTTAATGTCGGTAAGTTTCAGTTTAATCTTACCAATCCGCTTCCCGGAAGTACCAATGTAGTAAATTCCGGAACGGTAATTAACATTACCGGTAATTCCTCGCTAGCGGCGAACTATCAGGTAAAAGCCAACGGAAATGTGGTTTACACCAGTTCTGCGGCTTCTACCACCCTGAATTTTCCTTACACCGTTACCCAGGATGCAACAATAGAAGTGAGCGCGAGTGATCCTACAGGGGGCGCGCCGGTAGTAAAAACTTTTACCGTTTCTTTAGCTTTACCGGTTACAAGTGCACCAATTCCTGCGTATATGAAACAGGGAATCAGCTATGATCCTGCAGATGCTACCAAAGTGGGACTGGCATTGTATGCGCCTGGTAAAGCTTATGTACACGTAATCGGCAATTTTAATAACTGGACTGTAAGTGCAAATTATCTCATGAAAAGAGATACTACGAACCCCAATCTTTACTGGACAGAAATCACCGGACTTACCCCGCAGCAAATCTATACCTTCCAGTACAGAACTGCCGACGGAATTAAGGTTGCAGATCCATATTCACCTTTAGTTCTTTCGCCTTACGATGATCCGTATATCAATCAGAACGCGATGGTTTATCCGAACCTTCCAGCTTATCCGGCAGGACAGAGTTTTGAGGTGTCAGTAATACAGACTGCAAAACCTGCTTATCCGTGGGTGGTAACCAATTTCAATAAACCTGCTAAGGAGAATCTAATCGTATATGAACTTCTTGTAAGAGATTTCACCACTCAGAAAACCTGGCAATCTTTGATTGATAAAATTCCATATTTAAAGTCATTGAAAATCAATGCAATTGAATTAATGCCAGTAATGGAATTCGACGGAAATAATTCCTGGGGTTATAATACAGGTTTCCATTATGCTTTGGATAAAGCTTATGGCACGCCTGAAAAATTTAAGGAATTTATCGATTTATGCCACCAAAACGGTATCGCAATTATTCTTGATATCGCGCTGAATCATGCCACCGGAAGAAGTCCAATCGAAAGAATGTGGATGGTTGATCCTGATGGCGACGGCTTTGGTGATCCGGCAGCAGACAATCCTTATTTCAATCAGGTTGCAAGACATTCCTACAGCGTATTCAATGACTTTAACCATTCAAAAGCTGAAACAAAATATTATGTAGACCGTGTCATCGAACATTGGATTAAAGAGTATAAAGTTGATGGTTTCCGTTGGGATTTAACCAAAGGATTTACACAGAACTGTACCGCGGGCAACGATGCATGTACCAACGGGTACCAGCAGGACAGGGTGAATACCTTAAGAGGTTACGCAGATAAGCAGTGGAGCTACGATCCGACTTCCTATATTATTTTCGAACATTTAGGAACTGATTCCGAAGAAGGGCAGTGGGCAAATTACCGTGTTGGCGAAGGAAAGGGTGTGATGATGTGGGACAAACAGACCAATCCTTACAACGAAAATACCATGGGATTTGTACCTAACAGTAACTTTAACAGAGTTGATTTTGAAGCTCACGGATTCTCAGAAAGAAGAGCCATGAGTTATGGTGAAAGTCATGATGAAGAAAGAATCATGTATAAAAACATCAATTTTGGAGCTTCAACCGCCGGCTACAGTACAAGAGATCTGAACAATGCACTGCAGAGACAGAAAGCTTACGGCGCAGTATTTTTAACAGTTCCGGGGCCGAAAATGATCTGGCAGTTTGCTGAACTTGGTTTCGATAAAAGTATCTATACCTGTGAAGACGGCATTACGGTAAACACAGAATCCGATGCAATTCCGGGCGACTGTAAACTGAGTCCGAAACCAACTGCATTCGGATTGGGTTATGATACTGACGCCGCAAGAAAATCAGTTTACGATACATGGGCCAAAATTCTGGAACTGAGACTTTCAAATGAAGTTTTCAATACCAAAACTTTTACAGTAGAATCCGGCAATCTGATGCCGAGAATCTTTATCTGGAATAACAATGCTACAAGTGCACTGAAGAACGTGGTGATTTTGGCTAACTTTACTTTGACCACTCAGAATATCGTTCCTGATTTCCCTTATACCGGAAGTTGGGTGAACTTAATGGATAATACTTCGGTGCCTGTTTCCAGCACCACCGCGCCAATTACCATTGAACCGGGAGGCTTCCGAATCTTCGGAAATGCGTCTGCTTTGGCAACGGATGAAACAGGTGCCGTTAAAAATGCAGTTTCTTTAACTTTAACCCAGAATCCGGTAACCAACGGAACCGCAAACCTGCGATATACCAACGCCAAAAACGGAACAGTTGCGATTTACGACTTAACCGGAGCTTTGGTTAAAACAGTAAAAGTTTCGAAGGATAACGGTGACGAAGCCATTTCTATCAATGGATTGAAAACAGGAATGTATTTAATTCAACTGAAATCTGACAAAGGAGTTGCTGTTACTAAGATGATGGTGAAATAGCAATCTTAACATACAAACTGAAACGGTTCGCAGATCTGCGGACCGTTTTTTTATTTAATACTGAAAATCTTTCGGTGTGTGTTTGATATAGTCTTCCAAAACCTTCATCTGGTCACGGTTTCCAATTTCAACCAGTTTTCGGTATTTCTTCTCATCATCCAGTTTAAAAATCTGCTGAGCGATTTGATTGGCCTTAGTGATGAATCTTGGAAAAACCGATGTGATGCCAACTTTTGGAATCTGCAGCCTTTCATTAATTTCCTTATCGAGCAAAAACCAGTTCATGCTCTGATGAAGATTGAGGAGTAGTTTTCGCTGGAAAGGATATCTGTAAATTGTATTTTCCAGATTCTCATCCAGCAAAGCTTTGGCTAAATGTACAGAATCTGAGTCTCCTTTATCCTGCAAAGAACTCCACAGATAAAGCTGTTCCACTGCCTGCTGCTTATTTTCCGGGAGAAATTCGGCCGGAATCCCAAGCAGATAACCGATATATTTCCAGAGATGGAACACGCCGTTTTCCTCTTCTTCAGAAATTTTAACGCTGAGTTTTTTCAGTCCCTGCATCAGCACAAGACTAAAACCGGTGTAAGTTGCAATCATATCCCATGAATTAATCGGCTGTCCCCATTTTTCGTAATTCCAGTTTTGTCCTTTTTCCTTGATTTTCAGTCTGGCATAGGAATGCATAAGTCTTGTTCTCACAATCAGCTGGTAGGCTTCAGAATTCACTTTCAGCGCATCTTCACGGGTAACATGAACCCAGAATTCGAGCGTGTCTTTCAGACGTTTTACTGCACCTTTTTTAAGCGCACCAGTAAAAATTAAGGGTTTGTTGAGGTAAGCGTAGTCGTAACCGCCCATCAGCACGAAATCCCGAAGGATAATCAATGCATTCGTTCCGCTTCTCATGCATAATCTCGCGCCGATATTTGCCAGGTTTTCATCGAACCAAGCGGGAACTTCCTGCATCTGCAGAAATAATTTTTTTACAATTTCTGGTGCGTCGTCGCTTTCAGTAATTTTTGTAGCAGAATATTTCTTGATCAATGCGCTCGCATCAGGATAAGGAAGTTTCAGATAGGATGCGCGCACCGCCTCGTCACCGAGCTCATCAATCTGATGATAAAGGGATGAAAATCTCCCAAAGTCTCTGATGTCAGGTTTAAAATCTGCCCAGTCGAGAAGTGCTTTTCCGTTGCCTTTTTCCCAAAAGTTTTTAAAATGCGGAGCGTTGTGAAATCTGGGTTCGGTCTTCATTAATTCGTATTTTAAGAAATTTGTCTTTAAAAAATAACTTTCAGAATTGCAATCTTTAAGCCATTAAAGGTAAGAAATATTGAGGCGAAAGTCCAGTAAAAACGATAAATGCCGAATGCTGTTCCGAATAGATTATCTTTGCGGAACTAAAACAGCATCTATGTCTTTCGAATCTTTAGGCTTATCACACAATATTATTAAATCTGTCAAAAAATTAGGGTTTCTGAAACCGTTTCCGATACAGGAACAAACGATCCCGGTGATTTTAGCGGGAAAAGATTTAATGGGAATCGCGCAGACCGGTTCCGGTAAAACCGCGTGTTTCGTAATGCCGATTCTCGAAAAACTCCAGAATGAAGAGGTGAAAAAAGACAGAAATATCCAGATTTTGGTTTTGGCTCCGACGCGGGAACTTGTCATTCAGATTGATGAGGTTTTCCGTGCTTTTACAGAAAATTTAAAGAGAGAAATCCGAACGATGGCGGTTTATGGCGGAGTTTCGATTAATCCGCAGATGAAAGGAATGTTCGGTGTTGAGATTCTGGTGGCAACGCCCGGAAGACTGCTGGATTTAATTGAGCATAAAGCTTTGAGTATTTCCCAAATAACACATCTGGTCATTGATGAAGCAGATAAAATGTTCCAGTTAGGATTTGAAGAGGAAATGAACAAACTCTTCGCGATGATGCCTTCAAAGAAACAGACGGTTTTGTTTTCCGCAACTTTAAATGATAAAGTCGAAGAGATTAAAAAACGGCTGACCATCAATCCTGTTCTTGTAGAAATTAAAGCGGAAGAAGTCGATCTCGATAAAATTACGCAGCTTGCCTATCACGTTACTGAAGAAAGAAAAGGTCCGTTTTTGCGGTATTTAATTAAAGAAAAAAACATCCAGCAGGCTTTGGTTTTTACTTCGTCTACGAGAAGTGCCGACAATCTGGCAGAAAAACTCAAGAAAAATAAAATTCCGGTAACCGCTGTTCACGGTAAAAAATCCCAGGGTTCGAGATCCGGAAATTTAAGAGATTTTAAAGAAGGAGAAACTCAAATCCTTGTCGCTACAGATCTTATCGGGCGTGGAATTCATATTGAGTCTTTAGAATATGTCATCAATTACGAGCTTCCACGTTCACCGCTGGATTATGTGCACCGTATCGGCAGAACCGGCCGTGCGTTGGAGTCCGGAACCGCGATTACTTTGCTGACGGATGACGAACTGCAGCATTTCCGGGTGATCCAGAAAAAGATGGGCAAACGGGTAGAACTTATAAGAACAGAAGACATTAATCTTCAAGGATATTAACTGAAAAGCATAAAAAAACCTCTCAAAGCTGAGAGGTTTTTATTGTTTTGGATTGTTTGTTCAGTTCTTACAAAGAAGCGGAATGAACCAGCATATCTACCAATTTGTTAGAATATCCCATTTCGTTATCGTACCATGAAACTAATTTCACGAAAGTTGGTGAAAGCATGATTCCGGCATCTTTATCGAATACTGAAGTTCTTTTTTCGCCCACAAAGTCCTGAGAAACCACTGCGTCTTCAGTGTAACCTAAAATTCCTTTCAGTTCGCCTTCAGAAGCGGCTTTCATTGCTGCACAGATTTCTTCGTAAGAAGTTGGTTTTTCTAATCTTACTGTTAAATCCACAACCGAAACGTCGGCGGTAGGAACTCTGAAAGACATTCCTGTAAGTTTACCATTAAGTGAAGGAATTACTTTTCCTACTGCTTTTGCAGCACCTGTAGAAGAAGGGATGATGTTGTTGAGTGCAGAACGGCCTCCTCTCCAGTCTTTCATTGATGGTCCGTCAACGGTTTTCTGAGTAGCTGTAGTTGCGTGAACGGTTGTCATTAAACCTTCTACAATTCCGAAATTATCGTGAATTACTTTTGCCAATGGAGCCAGGCAGTTGGTGGTACATGAAGCGTTAGAGAAAATTTTGATATCGTCTGTCAATTCTTTGTGGTTAACTCCCATTACAAACATCGGCGTATCATCTTTTGAAGGAGCAGAAAGGATTACTTTTTTTGCACCTGCATTGATGTGAGCCTGCGCAGATTCTTTAGAAAGGAACAATCCTGTAGATTCTACGATATATTCTGCACCTACTTCGTTCCATTTCAGGTTGTTAGGGTCTTTCTCGGCGGTAACTCTAATTTTTTTACCGTTTACGATAAGGTCGTTTCCTTCTACAGAAACAGTCCCTTTAAACTCGCCGTGTACAGAATCATACTTCAGCATATAAGCCATGTATTCCGCATTGATAAGGTCGTTGATTCCTACAACTTCGATGTTTTCTCTTTCGGTCATTGCTCGGAACACAAGACGCCCAATTCTGCCGAATCCGTTGATTCCTACTTTGATTGTTGACATAATACTTTGTTTATAAATTTATTTAACGTTTATTATTTTAGAGACAGGTTTTCCTGCTAAATCGCCAGTATTTCTGAAAGCCTTAGCAAATCCTGATCAATCTCGTTATGTTTTTTAATGGCTTCTTCAAAAGGGGTGTACACCAGGGTATTCGACTGCATTCCTGCCATCTTGTTGGTTTTTCCTGCCATTAAACCTATTACCGCTCCGTAACCTAGGCGGCTTGCTAAAACCCGGTCGGCACAGCTTGGTGAGCCACCTCTCTGGATATGCCCCAGAATTGCTACACGGATATCATAATCCGGGAATCCTGCTTTTGTAGCTTTTGCCAGATCGTAGATGCTGCCCAGTTTTTCACCTTCGGCAACGACTACAATACTTGAAGTTTTTCCGGCTTTTTCTGCTTTTTCAAATGTTTCGAAAAGATCATCAATGCTGTCTTTTCTTTCTGGAATCAGAATATCTACCGCACCCGTTGCGAGACCGCTGTTTAAAGCAATAAAACCGGCATCGCGACCCATTACTTCAACAAAAAATACTCTGTTGTGGGATGTTGCTGTATCACGGATTTTGTCAATCGCATCCATGGCAGTATTCAGCGCAGTATCGTAACCAATGGTATTATCTGTTCCGAAAATATCGTTGTCGATGGTCCCAGGAATACCGATTACTTTGATTCCGAATTCTTCGTTAAATACTTTAGCACCGGTGAAAGTTCCGTCGCCACCGATGCAAACCAATCCGTCGATTCCGCGTTTTACTAAATTGTCGTACGCTTTTTGGCGGCCTTCCTTTGTCTTGAATTCCAAAGATCTGGCTGATCTCAGGATGGTGCCTCCTGCTCCGATGATATTCTTCACCGATCGTGGCCCCATTTTCGTAAAATCATCATTAATAAGACCGTTGTAGCCTTCTCTTACACCATAACATTCTATTTTAAAATGACTTGCAGTTCTTACTACCGCTCTCAATGCGGCGTTCATCCCCGGGGCATCACCACCTGAGGTGAAAACCGCTATCTTTTTTACTGCACTTTCTTCCATATATAAAATTTTCAGCACAAATTTACAAAATCTCCGTCAAATATTGGCCTAACATTTAACAGCTTTGGTAAATGAGAGAAAATTAATTTCATCACCGAAAATGGCCTTAGACTGCCCCTTTTGTTTTCCGGTCTAAAAATATTTATTACTTTTGCGAAATGTGGAAATTAAGAACATACCGACATACAGCAGCTGTAATTTTTGCAGCATTGTATCTGTTTGTGGCTTTGTTCTCGCAGAATTTTCACAATCACGGAAGTGGTGAAGTGTTTAAAGATTTCAATTTCAAGAAGTCTGAAAAAACATATTCAAAAGGTTATTTTGCTCAGGAATTCAGCGACTGTCTTTCCTGTCATCTTCTTCATGATGGGTACACCCTGATTCCTGAGGGTTTCGCATTGTCAACAAAGAAATTTGTTGAATTTCGTCAACAGATTTTCGCCTACAAACAGAGGTTCTCTTCTCTGGTATTCCTTAATGTTCAGCTTCGGGGTCCGCCGGCAACTTTCATTTAATTAAAATCATTTTCTTGAAAATGAAACGCTAAAGATTTGATTTTCAAATCTTAACGGCTTTATGTATTTATTTAATACTTAAATTAATTTAATGAAATTATTATTCAATTTCTTGTTGGTCTTTTTTGGACTAACAATCGTCAGTGCGCAAAAAACGTTCGTAGTTCGGGGCAAAATCATCGATTTTCATGATAAAATCCCTTTGAAAAACGCAGCAATCAAAATCGGAAATGAAACCGAAACTTCCGACGAAAACGGCAATTTTGTTTTTAAATCCATTAAAAAAGGAACGTACACCTTGTTGGCTTCACATCCGGATTGCCAAAACCTTTCTGAGGAAATTGTTGTGGATAAACATCTGGAAATTACCCTGAATCTGGAACATCATATTTCCGAAATTGAAACCGTGAAAATTCACGCCATCCATAAAAAAGAGGGTTCGGTTCTTATTAAAACTTTAAGCAAAGAAGAAATCGAACGCAATTCCACGGAAAATCTCGGAAATCTACTCACCGGAATCTCGGGAGTAACGGCTTTAAAGACGGGAAACAATATTTCGAAACCCGTTATTCATGGGCTGTACGGAACGCGGGTTGCTATCATGAACAATGGTGTAAAAATGGCGGAACAGGAATGGGGCGTGGAGCATGCACCGAATGTTGATGTGAATATGGTGGAACATATTGATGTTGTAAAAGGTGCTTCGGCATTGAAATATGGTAACGAAAGTGTGGGCGGCGTTGTGGTTTTGGAACCGGCAATTACACTCAGGAAAGACACGATTTTCGGGCGTCTGAGATTCTCCGGAATATCGAACGGTAAAGGAGGCGAGGTTGCTGCAGATGTAACTAAAGTCTGGGAGAACAAGTGGTTTGTAAAGTCTGGCGGATCCTATAAAAAGTTGGGCGATCAGTACATTCCGCACCATACGCTGCAAAACACGGGAGCGGAAATTGGTTCTTTTGATTTTTCTTTCGGAAATCATGCTTTCAAGCAGGGTTTTGATGTTTTGTACAGCGGAATTCAGCAGGAATTCGGGATTTTCAAGGGAGCGCATCTTGGTGGTCCGGAAGATTTTTATAAAGCCATCAATTTTGGGCAGCCTTATTTTTTGGATGAATTCAGCTATGATATCGAAAATCCTAAGCAGGAGGTGAGTCATCATTTGGCAAAAATTTCTGCATATAAAAGGTTTTTGAATATCGGGAAAATCTCTCTTCAGTATAGTTTTCAGTTGAACAGCAGAAAAGAATACGACATCCGAAAAGGTGATTTGAGCGAAACGCCTTCGATGGATTTACGCCTGGTTACTCATAATGCAAGTTTGACGCATCTTTTGGAAAGAGGAACATGGAACATCGAAAGCGGAATTTCTGGTGGAATACAGGATAATTTCCCTAATCCGGCGACCCAAGCAAGACGTTTGATTCCTGATTATTACCGATATGATGCCGGAATTTTTTCGGTTTTCAAATTCCAAATCAATGATCAGCTGAATGCGGAGACCGGTGCGAGATACGATTTCAACCGATATGATGCCTATAAATATTATGACGCATCCGTTTGGGAAAAATATGCGAATCTTTTTCCGGATTTCTTCGTGAAAGAAAGCGATAGCCGGGTTTTGACGCGTCCTGTTTTAGATTATCATAATTTTTCGGGAAATGTGGGTTTCAATTATCATTTAAGTAAGAATTGGAATTTCAAACTCAATTTTTCCCGGGCAGAACGCGCTCCGAATGCTGCGGAACTGTTTGCTGACGGGCTACACCATTCTGCTGCGATTATGGAAGAAGGTGCGTTGGACATGAAAAAAGAAAGCATCAGCCATCTTAATTTTTCTACCATCGCAAAAGTGGATTTTTTGAAAGGATTGTCTTTCGAAATTAATCCTTATCTCATGTTTTCGGATTCGTTTATAAACCAGATCCCAACCGGTGTGAAGTCTACGAACAGAGGTGTTTTTGTGGTGTGGAGTTATCAGCAAATCAAAGCGAGAATTTTCGGAGTTGATGCTGATGCAGAATTGCGGTTTACCGATCTGTTGAAGTTGAATTCCTCCTTCAGTGCATTGCGCGGTGACGACTTGGGAAATCAGGAACCTTTAATCTTAATGATGCCTACAAGTTGGAGAAATACAATAGAATGGAAATCTGAAAAATGGGGAAACCTTTTTGTAAAGCTGGAAAATGAAACGGTATTTCAGCAGAAAAGATATCCGATTCGAAACCAAAATGTAGATTTCATCGAGAACGGTACTTTGGTTACCCGAGAAATTGATTACAGCGCTACGCCGGAGTCTTATTCAATTTTCAATGCGGCTTTTGGATTTAATGTTTTAAAAAATATGAACATCAATTTCAGAGTCAACAATATTTTTAATACCCATTACAAAGAGTATCTCAACAGATTGAGGTATTTCATGCCGGAACCGGGACGAAATTTCGTGGCAACGGTTCAATTCAAAATTTAATAAAAATCTTATTTAATCAATAATAAGAACAATTAACCTTTAAAAAATTTAAAAAAATGAAAAATTTATTCAATATCAGTTTAGTTTTATTTGCAGCGTTTATCTTGTTTTCTTGTAGAAATAACGATGAAATTCCTGAAGACATTCATGAACACGAAGACATAGAAAAATTGGTGGTTACCGCAACCAATAAAAATAATGCTTCGGATGTTCAGACAGTAAATTATATCGGAGGCGTTGCAGATAAGCATTTACATCTGGAAGTAGGCGCAACGTATGCTGTAAAACTGGATTTCCAGGTGAAACACGATGATCATTATCACAGTGCAAACAACGATATTATTAAAGAAAAAGACGAGCATTTCATTACGTTCCAGTTCTCTGATTCTGATGTTACCGTGCAACGGACTTCGGATGATGTGGTAAGAACTGATGGAAACAAAGTAGGATTAAGCACTGAATGGAAAATCAATTCGGTTTCAGCAACAGGAAAAGCCAACATCAAATTGGTGCATACTCCTACTTCTGTAAACCAAAATTATCCTTCAGCAGAGAACCAGCAAGGGCAAACATCCGGTGGCGAAACCGATGTGAATGCTCTTGTAGATCTTCATTAAAATTTTTTCAGCCCCAAATAAACGATTAATTTTCAGTAATTGTGTATTTGTGGTGTTTTCAAAGAATAAATCATTTGCTTAATTGCAGATGATTTTTTTTAGTATTTTTTATAATTTTTTACCGAGAATCTTTTAATAAATTTTTACTATTTTTGCAACCTAAATTTTCAAAACATAACAATGAACGTTACAGCGACAAACCACGATGAAGTAAGCGCGTTACTTACAGTTACGATAGATAAAGCAGATTACAAAGGTAAAGTTGAAAAACAACTTATCAATTATGCAAAAAACGCACAGGTTCCGGGATTCAGAAAAGGAAAAGTGCCGTTGAGCATGGTAAGAAAGCAGTATGAAGCAGGGATCGCTTTTGAAGAAATCAACAAACAGGTTTCTGATGCGTTAAATAACTATGTAAACGAAAACAAACTTAGATTGGTTGGTCAGCCTGTACCGCAGCCGGTAGACGATCTTAACCTGAACGCAGAGCAGCTTTCTGTTGCTTTTGAAGTTGGTTACGAGCCGGATTTCACGATTGATTTGGCTAAGTATGAAGCGCCACATTATCAGGTTGAAGCTTCTGACAAAGAAATCGGACAAAGCATCGAAAATATGCAGAAGCGTTTCGCAACTCAGGTTCCACAAGAAGTAATCGGAGATGATTCTCACGTAGCCCTTGAAATCAGCCAGGTTGTAGAAGAAAATGCAGAAGGTGAGCACAATCACGCTCCAAAATCTGTAGTAATCAATGCAGAGAGAAAAGAAGCATTTAACCTCGTTAAAGCTTTGAAAATGGATGAATCTGTAAAGGTTTCTAAAGAAGATTTAGAGAAAAACGAAACTTTGGCAACTGAGTTAGGTTTCAGTAAAGCTGAAGTAGAGCACCTTCACCACGACCAGATCGAAGTGAAAGTGAAAGATTTCTACGGATTGGATTTGGCAGAACTTAACCAGGATTTATTCGATAAAGTTTATGGCGAAGGAACCATTAAGTCTGAAGACGAACTGAAAGCAAAAGTAAAAACTGAATTGGATGAATATTTCCAGCAGAATGCAGATGTTCATTTCGTGAACAAAGTTCTTGAGCAGATCAACGAAAAAGAAGAAGTGAAGCTTCCTGAAAATTTCCTCGTTAAATTCTTAATGTTCAGCAACGAAAACATCAAGTCTGAAGATCATGCAAAAGAAGTTCTGGAAGCTGAAAGAAATCAGTTGAAATACCAGATTCTAGAAGGAAAACTGATGAATGATAACGAGATTAAATTAGAGTATGCTGATATCCTTTCTCAGGCTGAGCAGTTGGTGAAAAACCAGTTGGCAATCTACGGAATCCACCATTTATCTGATGAAGAAATTCAGAAATATGCTGTTGAAATGTTGAAAGATCAGGAACAGGTTCGTCAGATTTCCGCAGAAGTTGGAATGGCTAAACTGAAAGATGTAATCCTTGAGAAAGCAACTAAAAAAGCGACTAAAATCTCTCACGATGAGTTTTTGGAAGAATTGAAAAAGTAATTGTTTAATCTTAAATATAAAATCCGTCTCAGCAATGAGACGGATTTTTTTTGTTAAGATTAATAAATATATATTTACACTACAAATATTCTTAATTATATGCTAAAAATTTACTTTAAAAGTTTTGTTACAGTTTTTATCATTCTATTTTTATTGGTTTCTTGTAGAGGAGAAACTGAAACATCAACATTGGATACACAAAAACCTACGCCACCCCAAAACATTTCGGTTAGTAAAATTACCAAAAATTCTTTCAGTTTAAATTGGTCTGCTTCCACTGATAATGTCGGAGTGTCAGAATATCTTATTTCTGTGAACGATCAATTATATACTTCTAAAGAAACCAATATTGATATTCGGGAATTAAATTCTGCTAGTTTACATAGCGTCTCTGTATCCTCTAGAGACGCTACGGGAAATGTTTCAGGCACATCAGAAATTATTAATGTTAAGACACTTTCGGGTGTTACAGATTTATATATTTCTGCAAAATCAAAATTTTGGAAGAATGGTAATTCTACCAGTTTGGAAGTTTTATCGGGTTTTCAAAATTTTGGAGGTAATATTTTCGTAGCAGAGAACAATGTTTATTCATCTGGATTCATCACAAATGGAGATGTGCCTGATCATCGCAGAATTGCATCGTACTGGAAAAACGGTATATTAAAAACTTTAGAACCACTTAATTCTACTGAACTTAGTAGCGCAGAAGATATAGCTGTAAACGGAAATGATGTTTACGTGGTAGGATCGGTTACGAGATATATTCCGTACTCCTACTATAAATGTTACTGGAAAAATGGAAATAAAGTAATATTGCCCGGTTCTACGTGGAATGGAAGGTATTCTGATCCCCGTATTTCTAAAATGAAAATTGATAATGATGATGTTTATATTGCCAGTTCTATTTACGAAAACGATTATAAACCTGTTTACTGGAAGAATGGAACATTATATCAACTTCCCGAACCCACAACATTTAATTTTTCTTATATAACAAGCATTGATGTCGAAAATGGCAATGTATATATTGGCGGTGGGGGTCTGAAATTTTTTACTGATAAAAGAATGGGATTTTATTGGAAAAATAATGAAATTCACGAATTTGCGGACTGTGAAGGGATCATGTGTATGGATGTTGTAAATGATGATGTTTATGTAGCCGGTTACAATAATGCCGGAAAGCTTGCGTACTGGAAAAATAATGTCATGACAGAAATTCCTTTTGGCAGACAGGTTGAGAGTATCAAAGTTATGGATAATGATGTTTACCTGCTGGTTTCATATAATTCGGAATACGAACAGATTCAGAAAGTTTTTAAAAACGGTCAGGAAATTTCAAGTTTTAATCAGGAAAATTTAGGAAATTTATTCTTAACGACATATTAGAATTAAATTAAATAAATATTTTAAGTTGAAAAATCATGTAGCAAAAAAAAATCTGTTCTGTTTTTGCAGAACGGATTTTTTTTAATTTTTTAGTAACTGAAATATTCCAGATCCTTATTGGAAGTGAGGAAGTTCTCCATTTGATCCAGCTGTTTTTCAGAAATATGAATCTCCAGCGTCAGTAAGATATGATCGAAATCTTTCTCGATTGCAATTTCGTTCAGTTCGCTGGTCATTGCTTTCAGATCGCTTAAAATTGCTTTTTTGTGAGTGAGAAAATTATGCGTGTTCATTCGCATCTTAAGAATTTTGTGGTGATGAAGCGGCAGAAAATGTTTTGTAAGATATTTCGCTGTATAAATAATTAGGATTGCCGAAATAAGAAAGGTAAAGGCGATATATATTTCTCCGAAACCAATAGCCATTCCAACTGCTGCAGCCATCCAGATAATGCCCGCTGTGGTAAGTCCATACACGGTGAAGCCTTCTTTAAAAATTACGCCCGCACCCAGAAAACCGATTCCGCTCACAATATAGGAAGCGATTCTGGTGGGGTCACCGTCACCGGCGAGTTTATAGGAAATAATCGAAAAAAGGGTAGACCCCAGACAAATGATGGTGATGGTTTTCAACCCCGCGGATTTGTCCTTCATTTCCCTTTCAAAACCTAAAATAAGTCCTGCTATAATGGAAATAATTGCTTTGTAAATATCTAAAAATTCAAAATGTTCCGACATTTTTTATTTAAAGATAGAAATTTTTTACGAACCATATTCGGTTTTCCACTCGTCTGCCGCGTCGCACAGCGTGTCATAAAATTCTTCACCGTATTTTCTGATAAGCGGGGTTTTAAGGAATTTATAAACGGGCACTTTCAGTTCTTTTCCTAATTCACATGCCGGATTACAGATTTCCCATTCATGATAATTAAGGGCGGTAAAAGTCGAATATTCGGTGACGCGGATTGGGTATAAATGGCACGAAATCGGCTTATGCCAATCTACTGCGCCATCTTCGTAGGCTTTTTCAATTCCGCATTTGGTGATGCCTTTCTCATCAAAAATTACATAGGCGCATTCTTCGCCGTTCACCATTGGAGTTACAAAATCACCATCGTTTGGATCAAGAGTCCATGTTCCCTGTTCTTCCAGAGCTTTAATTCCTTCAGGCCTCAAATAAGGTTTTACCTGTGGGAAAATTCTGTCGAGGATCTCTGTTTCGTATTTTTCCAAAGGAGCTCCTACATCGCCTGCAACACAGCATGCGCCTTTGCATCGGCTCAGATTACACACAAATTCTTCAGAAAAAATGTCTTCAGAAATTAATTTATTTTCAATTTGAATCATCGTCGTTTAAATATTAAAATTATAATAGCCATGAAGTTTAAAGATGATCAGGCTTATGATAATCAGCCATAATCCGCATTCCCGCATCCAGTACTTGGGGAGAAATTTCAGCATTCTGCTCAAGATAACCGAAACAGGAAAGGCCATTAAAAGCAGATACTCGAAATTATTGCCCATGTAAAGCACTACCGTAATGAGCTGTGCCAGTGAAAATATGAGCAGAAATGTATATTTAAATTTGCTTACAGGACTTTTTTTATTAAAGTGCCGGAAATGGTCCATAACCGCGTGAAGCAGCAGGACAGCAACCGGAATCAACCAGATTAAAGGTTCCAGATTTTCCGAAGGTGTAAAATCGCCGAAAGGAAAGTATGTGGGATTCCATGAATTCAGATCCAGCATATAAGCAAGCCCAAAATAGGAGAGTGCGATGAGGAACATTCCGTAAAAGAGCCGGAATAAGTGCAATCCGATCCTGTCTGAAGTTCCGAAAATATGAAAAATCACGAAAATCGACATGGGCCAGGTGGTCGGCAAAAAGATGAAATTCAACGCTAAAATTGCTCCTACCAAAGGGTATGAATTTTTCCTTACACTAATATCAACATTGGTCAACAGAATAAGAATAATAGAATTAGTGAACAGCGAGACCGCAATACCAATGTCCAGATCACCCGGATAAAGAGCGAAAATGAAAGCTGTGTAAAGAAACAAAGGCAAATGTGTCTGGTAATTAAGTGCAATGGTATTGAAACAGAAATAGCCCATTGCTACGCCTGCAAAGGTGATAACGGCAGAAAAAAAGTCTAAAGTGCTAAGGTCGAGAAAGTTGAATCCGATTACGATCAAAAGAAGAACACCGATGTAGACTGGGATGGAAAAAATATTGCTTTCTTTAGAAAGTAATCGAAACATTTTTACTAATTTTGTGCAAAGTTAATTTAAAAAAGGAAAATAATGACGTCTTTCTTTCTCTTCTTAAGCGATGTATTCAAATGGTCTTTCGGTATGTTTGATGCAGCAGGTAATGTTATTAATTGGATACTGTTTCTGGTTGCAACAGCTCTATTCACCTATTGGTGCTATGTTTTGCTCGTAACCCTGGGCGGCGACAAAGACAAAGAATATTTCTCACCTACAGAAGGTCATCATCCTTACTACGATCCAAAGATCAATAAAAAAGACTAAGAATAATTGATACTTATCTTCATATAAAATCCCGAAATTTATGCAATTTCGGGATTTTGTTATCTACTGTCATTAAGTTTAATGAATCGGGATCACCAATACAGGAATCGTTGACCGCCGTGTAAGTTCTTTGGTCAAACTGCCGACAAAGACATCATAAATCCCGCTTCGCCCGTGTGAACCCATTACAATGTAACCGGCGTTTTTCTGTTTAGCATATTCCAGAATAATGTCACCGGCCACACCCTGTTTCAGTAAGTGTTCGCAATCGATATCCTGAGCAATAATCCTCTGTTCAATGGCGTTCAGCCGCAACAGTTCATCTTTAATTTCATTCTGTTCCACCTCCGGGAAATACTGAAATCCCATGTCGCCGATCGCAAAGCCAATATCAGCGGGAGCTACATGAATAAGACATATTTTTCCTTTTGTTTCTTTTGCAAATTTTACTGCGCCCTCAATAAGTCGGTCGGTTGCGTCGGAAAAATCTACAGGTAATACGATGTTGATCATGATTCTAATTTTTGTTCCTTAAAGTTACGAAACTTTCGGCAAACGGTCAAGCGGTTTATTGAATTCTAAGATTCAGCACTTTTTCATTTTCCAGAAAAGCCTGCAGAATATCGTTTTCAGCAACGTTACCCACGCCTTTCGGTGTTCCGGTAAAGATAAGATCTCCGGTTTTTAAGGTGAAGTACTGCGATACGAATGCGATAATTTTTTCCGGCGAGAAAATCATCATGGAAGTATTACCGTCCTGAACTTTTTCTTTGTTCTTCATTAAAGAAAAATTCAGGTTCTGCATATCGAAATCGCTTTTTTTATAAAATTCTGAAACTACAGCGCTTCCGTCGAAACCTTTTGCCAATTCCCAAGGAAGGCCTTTGGCTTTCAGTTGGCTTTGTAAATCTCTCGCAGTGAAATCAATTCCCAAACCGATTTCATCGAAGTAATTTGAGGCTTTATCTTCCTGAATGTATTTTCCTCCTTTGGAGATTTTCAGCACTACTTCGAGTTCATAATGCACATCATCAGAAAATTCGGGAATATAAAAATCCGAACCCTTTTTTAGAATTGCCGTGTCGGGCTTCATGAAGATTACAGGATTTTCAGGGATTTCATTTCCTAGTTCTTTGGCGTGTTCAGCATAATTGCGGCCGATGCAGATGATTTTCATTTTTGATAGTATGTAATTTGTCTTTTTGTCGAATTTATATGTTTGCCTTCAGAATATGTTTTTCTTTCTATCCAATTTTTCTTTTTGTCATAAATATAGGTATAGTCGTATTCTCTGATTATTATACCATCTTTGTTTATGGTCTGGTGACGAATAATGTCGCATCTTCTATTTAAAATATCTTTGGAAAATGGCTTTTCAAAAGCCTGTGATACTGGGTTTAAACATTTTTTATGATAGCTTGCTGATATTTTAATTGTATCAACTTTGTCTGGATAATAATACAATCCATAAGATTTAATAATTCTATCTTTGGAGTCGTATGTGTAAGTCTCTTTAAATTCTGTAAAATCTAATTTTTTATAAATCTCTATCTCTTTATTTTTTTTTAATACGCTTTTTGTAACTGAATTAAATTCACCGCTTTTATACGATCTAATTACTACAGAATCGTTTGGATACGTATAATTCTTCTCCGCTTTATCATTTGTTCAATTAGTTCTTTCAGAGGTTACTCTTCCTTTTTTGTCATAAGCGAAATAGGTGACGGTTTCAATTAAAAAGTTTTCTTTTCTCTTTAATCTTCCCCCTGGTAAAAATTCATAAAATTGCTTTTTTTTAGACTCGGCAGTCAGATTATTTTCTATTTTAAAATCAGTCTCCATTACTTCTTTTACATTCCCTTTGAGGTTCATCCTTTGCAGATCATTATAAACTATTTTCGGTTTGATCTGGGAAAACGAAAGGAGGGGAATCAAAAAGAAGAAAAAACAAATTTTATTTAGCATGTTGGTTTGAAATAATATAGAATTAAATTTAAAACTTACTTCTCAACTGTATTCCCGTCAAAACTTTCTTAGTGTACAGCGGAAAATCTGCATTCTGGATCCAGCCGTAATATCCCAGATCTTTCTGGAATACGTCCTTCACCCTTTGTCCCTTATATTTTCCGAAACTGAAAACTTCTTTTTCGTCTTCATCAAAGGCGATAAAACCAGCCAGATCCGCAAATTTGTGATGTGATGAAAATTCACTTAAAGCCGCGATTTCATTTGGTAAATCTTCATAGTGACCAACCTGTGCGTCGAGAACTTCAAAGGTTGCCAACACATCAGCCTCCGCAGAATGCGCATTTTCCAGCTCTTTTTTGCAGTAAAATTTGTAGGCCGCGGTTAAATTTCTGGGTTCCATTTTATGGAAAATTGTTTGCGCGTCAACAAGTTTGAATTTATTCAAATCGAAATCGATTCCTGCTCTTAAAAGTTCTTCTGCCAGAAGCGGGACATCAAAACGGTTCGAGTTGAAGCCGCCTAAATCGGTTCCGGAAATCATTTCCATTACTTTTGGAGCAATTTCACTGAATTTCGGTGAGTTTTTCACATCATCGTCACTAATTCCGTGAATGGCTGTGGATTCTTTCGGGATATACATTTCCGGATTTACAAGCCATGTTCTGCTTTCGCGCGAAGCGTCGGGATTGACTTTCAGAATGCTGATTTCTACGATTCTGTCTTTTGCGACATTGGTTCCGGTAGTTTCTAAATCGAAGATACAGAGCGGTTTATAAAGTTTTAAATTCATTTTTAAAGTTGAAAAAGTGTCATCTGAGGTTTAATGTCCGTCTTTATTTCAGCTGTTTCTGAAAAATAAGCGAAATAAGCATATAATAAAGAATCACCAATGGTATTCCTACCGTTTTAAAAATAATCAGGATCAGGATGGCGCCGATAAGCAATGCGATTTTTGGATAATTATCCTGCATTTTCATGGATTTAAATTTCATCGCGATCATTTTAATCGGGGAAACTAAAAGCCACGAAGAGATCACCGTGAAAAGAATCAGAAGGAGTGAATTTTCAAACAGAAATGAAAAACTTCCAGATTCTAAAGAGGCATAGTAAAGACCGAAAATCAGTATGGTGTTAGAAGGTGTATTTAAACCTTTAAAATAATATGTCTGCTCCTCGTCAAGATTAAAAATCGCCAGCCGTAAACATGAAAATAAAGTGATGAATAAGGCGAGATATTTAATTTCGAAAGGTAGATCAGTTCCCAAAAACTGGGCTCCGAATGGTTCCAAGGCTTTGTAAATAACAAGTCCTGGCAAAAGGCCAAAACTCACCATATCGGCAAGCGAATCCAGTTGTGCCCCGAGATTGGAGTTAGATTTCATCGCTCTTGCAATAAATCCGTCGAAGAAATCCAGAACCAGAGATAGGATGATACAAATGGCAGTAATATGGTAATTGCCCGCCAGTAAGTGGATGACGCCAATACTACCTGAAAATAAATTCGCCAGCGTAAACGCGTTGGCCAAATTGTTTTTAATAAAGTTCATAGGAGCAAAAGTAAGGCTTTTATTAAAAATCTGCCTGCCGGATTTCAACAAAAAACTAAAGCTTAACGAAATATGAATTTAATGTAAATTTGCGCGATTATTTTTATCATACAGAATGAAGGAAATTAGATTACAGGAAATTACAGCACTTTTTTACAGGATTTTTCTGGCATTTGTATTTTATCAGATTGCGAGGCTGCTGTTTTGGTTTTTCAACAGAGGTTTAATCAGGATCGATTCGGCTTCAGATTATTTCAACATCGCATATCACGGAACCGCTTTTGATACTACGGCAATTCTTTATGTGAATTCGCTTTTCATTTTGCTGAGTTTGCTGCCATTGGTCATCAATACAAAGAAATATTATCAGAAGTTCCTTTTCTATCTTTATTTCATCACCAATGGAATTGCGTACGGAATGAATTTCGGTGATTTTGTGTACTACAAATTCTCGCAGGCAAGACTTACAATGGCCGCTATGCACGTGGCTCAGCATGAAAAAAATATTGGCAAGGTGTTTTTTGTTTCAGTTGTGGAGCATCCTTTTGTGATTGTATGGTTTATTATTCTGATCTTACTCTGGATTTTTCTTTATAAAAAGGTGAAAGTAACAGAACGGAAACCGGAGAAAAAATGGGTTTATTTTGTTTCTTCCGTTGTAAGTTTGTGCGTAGTTGCAGCGCTGGTTATTGGCGGAATCCGTGGTGATTTTAAGCATTCCACGCGCCCGATCAATCTGGTCGATGCGAACCGGCATGTGAAGAATCCGCTTCAGGCAAATGTAGTTTTGAACAGTGTTTTCTCGTTCTTCCGAACAATGAACACCAACAACTTTCAGGAAGTTAAGTTTGTGGATGAGAAGTTTATTGAGCAGAACATAAAGCCTTATAAAATCTATGAAAGGGAAGGACCGGAGCCAAAACCAAACGTGGTGATTTTTATTCTCGAAAGTTTCAGTAAAGAATATTCCGGCGCGTTTAATAAGAACATGAAGATTAAAGATTTTGTTTCCTATACGCCGTTTTTCGACAGTTTAGCAACGCAGAGTTTAATCGCAACCAACGCATTTGCCAACGGGCGGCAGTCGATTCACGGAATGAGTTCTATTCTGGCGGGGATCCCCACATTGAAAGACGCTTTTACAAGTTCACCATATTCGAACCAAAAAATACAGTCAGTGGTTTCTGTCGCGAACGATATGGGGTATGATACATCCTTTTTTCACGGCGCACCAAACGGATCGATGGGTTTTATGGGATTTGGAAATATCTTGGGTTTTAAACACTATTACGGAAAAACCGAGTATAATAACGACGCAGATTTCGACGGGATATGGGGAATCTGGGACGAGCCGTTCTTTCAGTATTTTGCAAAAACGCTGAATACAAAGAAATCACCGTTCATGGCAACGATGTTTTCAGTTTCGTCTCATCATCCCTTCAAAGTTCCAGAAAAATACGCCGGAAAATTCAAAAAAGGTCCGCTTGAAATTCACGAACCTATACGTTATACCGATTACGCTCTGAAACAGTTTTTCGAAACCGCCAAAAAGATGCCGTGGTATCAGAACACGATTTTTGTAATGGTGGCCGATCATACCAATCAGGTTGCTTATCCCGAATATGAAAAAGCGATGAACCGTTTTGCTGTTCCGATTCTTTTTTATTCCCCGAATCCAAAATATAATTTAAAAGGGGAAATCACTACTCCAACCCAGCAAATGGATATTTACCCCACGTTAGCTGATCTGATGGGTTACAACAGGAAGATCCGAAGTTGGGGAAGAAGCTTGGTTTCCGATAAGAAAGAAGATTATCTGATCGTAAACTCCAGCGGAGTGGAGCAGTTCATGATTGGCAATTATATCTATCTGTTCGACGGTAAAAACTTTACCGGTATTTATGCATTGCAGGATTTGGGATATGAGAATAATCTTTTGGGTAAAATAAATACTCCGGAAATCACACTGGGCGAGCTGAAAGCCAAAGCGTGGTATCAGGATTATATGGATCGGGTAATCAACCGCAAACTTCAGTAAATTAAACGAATGTTTAAATTTAAAGGTTTTGGAATTAGGCTGTAAAAGTATGTGATGAATAATTAAAGATTTGGTGTTTAACTTTTTTTAATTACATTTATCCAAATAAAAATTTAAATATTTTATAAAATGAAAAAAATAATTTTCGCTTTTGTTGCGCTGTTTTTTGCAACTCTTTCTTATGCTCAAATCGAAGGAAAATGGAAGACCATCGATGATGAAACAGGTCAGGAAAAGTCTATCGTAGAAATTTTTAAGAAATCAGATGGTAAATATTACGGTAAAGTAACCCAGCTTTTAATAAAACCTGCAAACCCAAATTGTGTTGACTGTAAAGATGACAGAAAGAACAAGCCAATTCTCGGTATGGAAGTGGTGAGAGGCCTGTCTAAAGATGGAAGTGAATTTACCGGAGGGACAATTACTGATCCCAAAACAGGAAAAACGTATAAATGTACCATTACCAGAAGTGGTGACAAACTAAATGTAAGAGGTTATATTGGATTTTCACTTATCGGAAGAAGCCAAACCTGGCATAAAGTTAAGTAACATTTCCGTATAAAATTATAATTAAGCAATTCGAAAGGATTGCTTTTTTTATGTCGTTTATCATCTGAAGGTTTGGGAAAAAATCTTTACTTTTGTAGTCTAATTTTTCAATGAATATGAAGGAATATACTTTTCGTGAAGTGATTGCCCAGGCAATGAGCGAAGAAATGCGTAAAGACGAATCAATCTACCTGATGGGTGAAGAAGTTGCAGAATACAATGGTGCTTACAAAGCATCAAAAGGTATGCTCGATGAATTCGGACCTAAAAGAGTTATTGATACGCCAATCGCGGAACTTGGTTTTACAGGAATTGCAGTAGGTTCAGCAATGAACGGAAACAGACCGATTGTAGAATACATGACGTTCAACTTTTCTCTCGTTGGGATCGATCAGATCATTAATAACGCAGCAAAAATCCGCCAGATGAGCGGAGGCCAGTGGAATTGCCCAATCGTGTTCCGTGGTCCTACAGCTTCTGCAGGTCAATTGGGTGCAACGCACTCGCAGGCTCTGGAAAGCTGGTTTGCCAATACACCTGGTCTTAAAGTAATCGTTCCTTCTAACCCTTATGATGCAAAAGGATTGTTGAAAAGTGCAATTCAGGATAATGATCCTGTAATTTTCATGGAGTCGGAGCAGATGTATGGCGACAAAATGGAAATTCCTGAAGAAGAATATTACATCCCAATCGGAAAAGCCGACATCAAAAAAGAAGGTAAAGATGTTACTTTGGTTTCTTTCGGTAAGATTATGAAACTTGCGATGCAGGCAGCAGAAGATATGGAGAAAGAAGGGATTTCTGTTGAAGTAATCGACCTTAGAACGGTTCGTCCGCTCGATTTTGATACCATTATCGCTTCAGTGAAGAAAACAAACCGATTGGTTATTTTAGAAGAAGCATGGCCGTTTGGTTCTGTATCTTCAGAAATTACTTATATGATTCAGCAGAAAGCATTTGATTACCTGGATGCGCCTATCAAGAGAATCACTACTCCGGATGCACCAGCGCCTTATTCTGCCGCACTGTTTGCAGAATGGTTCCCGAAACTTGAGAAAGTGAAGGAAGAAATAAAAAAAGCAATGTACATTAAAGCATAAATCAAAACTCCCGAATGGGAGTTTTTTTTGGTCCATACTTCACATATCCGGGAAAAAAAGATGTGCGAATTGGTTTTTAATCTAAATTTGCGCATTAAATATTACTAAAAATGTCAGATGTAGTTATCGGTGGGCATCATTTCGATACCAAGAAACTTACCGCCATGGGAGTTTTGGTTTCACTGGGAATTGTTTTCGGAGATATCGGAACATCACCCCTCTACGTAATGAAGGCAATTGTGAACGCACGAAAGGACGGCGGAAATATGCCATTCGACGAATATATAGAAGGTGCACTCTCATGTATCATCTGGACACTGACGCTACAAACAACTTTAAAATATGTAATTATCGCCCTGCGCGCCGATAACAAAGGGGAAGGCGGAATTCTTTCTCTTTATTCACTCGTGAAAAGGCTCAAAAAGAAATGGCTCTACATAGTTGCCATCATTGGTGCCTCAACACTAGTTGCCGACAGTGTTATTACACCCTCACTTACCGTAATGTCTGCTGTAGAAGGTTTGAAAATTTACAACCCCGAAACGCCAGTAGTCGCGATCACGTTGATTATTTTAGCGATCGTTTTTTTTATTCAGCAGTTCGGAACGGCCTCTATCGGTAAATTTTTCGGTCCGGTGATGGTGGTTTGGTTCCTCGTCCTGGGAATATTTGGGTCCATGCATATTTTTGATCATCTGGATATTCTTAAATCTTTCAATCCTTATTATGCGTACAATTTAATTACCCATTCGCCGAGTGCGATTGTGATTATGGGTGCGGTTTTTCTGTGTACAACCGGAGCTGAGGCTTTATATTCTGATCTGGGACATTGCGGAAAACAGAATATACGGGTAAGTTGGATTTTCGTCAAAATAATGCTTATTTTAAATTATCTGGGTCAGGGTGCCTGGCTTCTGGATAATCATCATTTAGTCGCTCAGGGAATCAATCCAATGTTCGGAATCATGCCGGTATGGGCAATTTTGCCTGGTGTAATTCTGGCGACCGCTGCTGCAATTATTGCGAGCCAATCAGTTATTACTGGATCATTTACCATGTTTTCGGAGGCAATGTCAGTTTCGTTCTGGCCAAACCAGCAAATCGATTATCCCTCCGGAATTAAAGGTCAAATGTATATACCGCGCATTAACTGGGGTTTAATGGTGCTTTGTTTTATTGTGGTCATCTACTTTCAGCACTCTGAACTGATGGAGGCTGCTTACGGATTAACCATCACGATTACGATGCTGATGACCACCACGCTGTTGTTTTACTGGCTCAACAGAAGCAGGGTTAATAAAATTTTTGCTTTCGGATTTCTGGGACTTTACTTACTAATTGAATTAGGGTTTTTCTATGCAAATGTGATTAAATTCTTTGATGGGGGTTGGCTTACCATAGTTCTGGGAGGTTTTATTGCCGTGTGTATGTATGCGTGGTACAATGGGCGCCTGATCAAATCCAAATTTATCAAATTCGTTAAGCTCGATAAATATGTTTCGATCATTAAAGATTTAAAACTGGATGAAACGATACCTAAGTACGCGACCAACTTAGCATTTCTTAGCCGTGCGAAAAAGGATGATGAAATTGAATCAAAAATTATCTATTCAATTCTCCGTAAACAGCCAAAAAGAGCAGATCATTACTTTATCCTTAACATTGTGAATCAGGAAGATCCGTTTACGTATAAATACACAGTTGACGAAATAATGCCGGGAACCATTTACCGGATCAATTTCCTTTTGGGTTTCAAAATTGACAGAAGGATTAATGATTATTTTGATCAGGTTTTAGCCGATATGATGGAGGAAGGAAGCATCCCATCCCGAAGCAGCCATCCTTCGCTCCGGGCACATAATATTCCGCCTGACCTTAAATATATCATCATTGATAATACGTATATCAACGATACGCTGCTGACGGTGAAAGAAAAAATCACGCTTAATATTTATAATTTCGTTAAATATATTGGAAGCGATGATTTCAAGGCATGGGGCGTCTCTGCGCATAACGTGGTGGTAGAATCAGCGCCGCTTCTGGACCAGAAAGTAGTCACCAAAAAGATTCAACAGGTAGATTTTAAACATTATAATTCTTAAGAATTTTTAGGGTTTTGGTTGTGAATCTTCCTACATCACGCACGATTTCATTTAGAATGAAATCCCTAAATTTGCATATAATTTTATTTGATGGACACGAAACAGAAAGACCTTAATATAACTACAATTAAAGAAGTTTTAAGACAGTATCTTCTAGAAAAAGGGTTTAGAAATACACCGGAACGCTACACCATTCTGGAGGAAATCTATTCTATGGAGCATCATTTTAATGTAGATGATCTCTATCTGCTTATGATGCAGAAAAAGTATCATGTCTCCAAAGCGACTATTTACAATACCATCGAAATTTTTCTAGATGCGGGACTCATCCGAAAGCATCAGTTTGGTGAGAAAACACTTACTTCATCATCTTACGAAAAATCCTATTTTGATAAGCAACACGATCATTTGGTGATTTATAAGAAAGACTCCGACAAGGAAATCGAAGAAATTATCGAATTCTGCGACCCTAGAATACAGGGGATTAAAGAAGCAATTGAAAGCGCATTTGGTGTAAATATTGATTCTCATTCGCTCTATTTTTACGGCACCAAAAAAAATTAATGAAAAAACTTTTCGTTGTATTTCTTTTCATCAGTGCACAGTTTTTTGCGCAGATTATTACCAAGCCGCAGGGTCCGTTGGTGAAAGATCCGTATTTCAATTCGTCACAAAACTCAACGCCAGGCGATAAAGTCCGTCTGATTCACTCTGATTTTTTCCAGAAAATTCCAGGTAGATATAACGGAAATCCTTTCTTTTCCGGGAATGTACAGTTCGAGCATCAGGGTTCACTTCTCAGTGCAGATGAGGTCATTTTCTATGAAGAGCAGAACTTTGTAAAAGCGGTCGGCAATGTGAAACTTCAAAATGCTGACGGCTCTGTGATTACTGCCGGAGAAATGGAGTACGACGGTAACTCTCAGAAAGGAATCGCCCGCAAGAACGTGGTGCTTACAGATCCGCAGCAGACGATAAAAACCGAAACACTTTATTACGACAGGGTTTCGAATAAGGCATATTTTAATACAGGCGGCACCATTTCAGATGCAACCAACGTCATGTACACCAAATCGGCAACCTACGATCTCAATTCCCGAATGATCGATTTTACAGGTAATGTGAAGATCAATAATCCCGATTACACAGTGGAGGGCACCAATATAAAGCAGAATCAAAATACCAACACTGCAGAGTTTTTCGGGCCTACAACCATCACTAATAAGCAGAATCCATCCAATCTTATCTATACCGAAAAGGGTACCTACAACATGAATTCCAAAGAAGTTTATCTGAAGAAGAATTCAAGAATTCATTATAACGATAAGATTCTAACCGGCGATGATATGTACTTTAACCAGATTACCGGTTTTGGTACGGCAAAAGGTAATGTTACGCTGCGGGATCCTAAAGAAAAGCGTTATATGAAAGGGGGTTATGGCGAAATCTACGAGAAGAAAGATTCTGCAATGATGACAGACAGGCCGTATGCGGTGAAGATACTGGAGAAAGATTCCATGTATTTTTCGGCACAGAGGATTTTAGCTTATCAGAAAATTGATGAAACCAACCCATCTAAGAAAAAGAGCTTCCTTCGGGCCTACCGCAAGGCCAGAATGTTCAAATCGAATATACAGCTCAGAGCAGATTCCTTAAGTTTTAATGAAACCGACGGAGTGATGCATCTTTTTGGCAAGCCTATTGCCTGGAGCGGCGAGAAACAGGTAACCGGAGATAAGATTGAAGCATATTTCGATACAGAAAGTGAATATATCGATTCCTTAAAAGTAATCGGTAACGCTTTCGCCATCAGTAAGGCAGATTCACTTAATTTAAAAGACGAATTCAATCAGGTGAAAGGTAAACTGATGACCGTTTATTACAAAGAGAACCAAATCAGCCTCGCAAAAGTAATCGGTAATGCGCAGGCAATTACGTATGCCGACGATCAGAATGAAAAAACAAAAGAGGTGGAAAGAATCGGTGTGTCCCTTTCAACCTGCGGAACTATTGAAGCAGAGTTTGAAGAAAATAAAGTGCAGATTATTTCATGTAACGTTGGCGCTAATACTGATGTTTATCCAATGAGCAAGATTTCCCGCGAAAAAAGATTTTTCCCCGATTTTAACTGGAATACCAAAGACCGGCTCCGTAAATGGGAAGACATTTTCCTGGATACCCCTGACTATGAGGAAGTGAAATATGAGTCAGATGACCGTTTATATAATGCTGCGCAGAAAGCCATCGACGATGCGAAAGCCAAAGAGGAAGCAAAGAAACCGAAAAGGGTAAGGAAATAATTATTTGGCGCCTTTTTCCGTCCTCCGTTCCCGCTTTTCTGTTAGTCGTTCCTCCTCACAGAAAGAGCTCCACTCAGGCCGGGGCGCAAAACACAGTGCAAAATAAATATTACGTTAAAAAATGAAATCAGATTTCTTTAAATATCAGGCGCAAACCACTCAATTCGCCGCCGGCTTTGAAGTAGAAAAAGCCGAAGGAAGTTATATTTACGGTAAAGACGGCAGAAAATACCTCGATTTTGTAGCCGGTGTTTCCGCCAATACGTTAGGACACTCGCACCCGAAAATTGTTGAAGCCATTAAAACACAGGCAGAAAAATATCTCCATGTAATGGTTTACGGCGAATACGCCCAGGAAATGCCTGTGAAACTTTGCCACCTGCTTGCAGAAGCTACTCCCGATCCTTTGGAAGTTACTTATCTCGTTAATTCCGGCGCTGAAGCCATCGACGGCAGTTTAAAACTTGCCAAAAGATACACCGGAAGAGAAGAAATCATTTCCTTCAAAAATTCTTACCACGGAAATACGCATGGCGCCTTGTCGGTTTCCGGGAACGAATATCATAAGCGCGAGTTCCGTCCACTTTTGCCGATGGTAAGTTTCATCGAATTTAATAATGAAGAAGAGTTAGAGAGAATCACAGAGAAAACCGCGTGTGTAATTCTGGAAACGATTCAGGGTGCGGCAGGATTTCTTGTTCCCGAAAATGATTATCTGAAGAAACTGAAAGCACGTTGTGAGGAAGTTGGTGCATTATTAATTCTGGACGAAATTCAGCCGGGATTTGGAAGAACGGGAAAACTTTTCGCTTTCGAGCATTACGGGATTGTTCCCGATATTCTGGTGATGGGAAAAGGAATGGGAGGTGGTGTTCCGGTTGGCGCTTTTATGAGTTCGCGCCAAATCATGGAAACGCTTTCGCATTCTCCAAAACTAGGGCATATAACGACTTTTGGCGGAAATCCACTGATTGCGGCTTCAAGTTACGCGACTTTGAAGGAAGTTCTCGAAAGCGGACTGATGAAGGACGTAGATGAAAAGGAAACACTCTTCCGTGAATTATTGGTTCACCCTAAAATTAAAAATATCAACGGCCGGGGTTTAATGCTCGCCGTGAATCTGGGCGCTCCTGAGTATACGCTGGATGTCGCTAAACGGTGCATGGAAAAAGGCCTTGTGGTTTTCTGGCAGCTTTACCGCAATGAATATCTGAGGATTTCTCCACCATTAACCTTATCTTTTGACGAAATCAGGGAAGGATGCGGAATCATTCTGGATGTTCTGAACGAAAATTAAACTTGCCCTGAAGAGAAACCGTCTGAACTTTTCGCCCCCGATTGAACGGTTTGTCTGAGCTCTTTTTGAATAGTTTGCGGCGGCGCAGCCGCCGCAAACTATTCAAAAAAGCGAGCCGTGAAAGCGGGACTTGCCGTGGCAGAAAATCGCCTTTTTGTGGCGCATGATATTTCGCATTTTCAGCCAAATATTTTGCATTCTTAGGAAATTAATTTATATATTGCGGCACAATAAAAAATAGGGAGCGATATGGCGAAAACGAAAGTGCAATACGAATTTCCAATGCACTGTCAGTCGGAGATTTTATATGAATATTTGGCAAGTGCAGAAGGACTCTCCGAGTGGTTTGCTGATGAGGTGGTAGAAAAAGGCGATGATTTTTTCTTTAGTTGGAACAGTGGACCTGCAGAAAAAGCTACGCTCATCCGCTATAAGCCTGAAAGTTTTGTGCGTTTCCGTTGGGAAGAAGATGAAGGAACCAAGAATTTCTTCGAAATGAGTATTGTTATCGATGATATAACCGAAGATCTTTCGCTTAATATTACTGATTTCTGCGATGCCGGAGACGAGGACGAAAACCAGCTCTACTGGGAAAATCTCCTCGAAAACCTGAAGATAAAATTGGGCGCTTCTTAATTTCTTAAATACCGATAAACTTGATGGACGATTTTTCGTTCATTATTTTTTTAATTAAAATTCAGCAATATTTTGTCAGATATTTTTTTCAGTTCAGCACATTTTCAGCCTCAAAACCGTGCGTTTCTTTACGGCGATGCGGTGAGAGTTTCTTTCTTTGTGCGAAGTTCTCAGCTGATTATGGCCGAGGAATCGTATTTCTTTCTCATGGCTTCGATGCGAAAAATGCGGATGAATATTCCGCTGACTTATACTTTAGAATTTTTTCAGCAGCTTTTTACCGAAAGTGTCTTAAATAAAGGCGTAAGCGACGGAATCATTGTTCTGCTGATGTACCGTAACAAGACAGAAAGTTCTCTGGAAAAAGCTGAAGTTGCATTTTATTTTGAGATGAATAGTATTGATGATGTTCTTTCGATTCAGCGCGGAATAGAAATGGACCTGATTAAGGAAATTAATGTGAATACTAATCTTCTCAGCAATATTCGTGTGCATTGCGCGGAAAATATTTATGCAGAAATCTATGCGAAAGAAAATGATCTGGATGATGTAATTCTGCTGAATCCCAATAAAAGAATTGCGAGAAGTATTTTCGGAAATCTGCTTTTTCTGGAAGGGAATAGTATTAAAATTCCTAAGCAGTTGGAAGGTGCCTATATTTCACCTTTAATGGAGAATTTTGTCACGTTCGTTCATAAGCATCAGCTTGCGGAAATTGCAGAATCAGAAATGATCGCTTTTGAATCCCAGAAAGCAGAAGAAATACTGATGATTTCTGACGAGAAAGGAATTTTCAGCGTCACAAAAATCAGGAACAAGACCTTCGATAACAAACGGTTTACAGAAATAGTAAGTAATTGGAAGAACAATTTCGCCTGAAATTGACAAACCCGATGAACAACCTTTAAAGAAAGTCATTGACCGGGTTTTAGTGTTAAATGTTATAGCAATAACGGTTTAAAAATACGTAAATTATTTGGCTCTGTATTAAAGTTTTGTTAAAGTTATTTGCAAAGATTCGATAGGGTTAATTCATAGACACATCCTCCGGTGCATTTGCCCAAAGAAGAAATTCGCCGCCCAGATTCTGCATAATGCTTTTCCAGAGTTTTTCGTCGTTTGGTAGAGTGTAATCGAGGTTATAAACTTCCACTACCGTCCACATTTTACGCCTCACCTCACTTTCAAGCTGTTGTGATGCCCATCCCGAATATCCTGAAAAAACTTTTACTTCCTCTACCGAAATTTCCTCTTCGATCATTCCTGTTACTACGCTTTCAATATCTTCGGTAAGATAAAATTCGTCGCTGATGTCTGAATAATTTTCAGTTACTTTTTTCCCTTTGCTGATAAAAAAAATCTTGTCGTTTTCAACAGGTCCGCCTTCGTAAACATCTACTGCAAAACCGAAAACTTTGAGTAACCGGGCGCTCATGTTTTTGTTCTTTTTGTTGAGAATTAGTCCGAAAGCACCTTCGTCGTTATGATCTACAATCAGCACTACGGAACGGGAAAAGATGTCGCCCGAGATATCGGGAGTGGAAATTAAAATTTTACCTTTGTAAGAATAATTCATCTGTGTTCGGATGTATTTACAATAACCTTTGTTCAAATGTAATAAAAAATTTAATGGAAAATCTTCACGACAAAAGAAAAGTTTACGAAAAATCTGAACTTCTTGAGAATCAAATTAAAGAGAATCCTATGGAGCAGTTCCGGAATTGGTTTCTTGAAGCTCAGGAGCATCCTGATGTTTCAGAGGCCAATGCCATGTCGGTTTCTACTGTTGAGAATGACGGTTGCCCGAGAACCCGCATGGTTTTGCTGAAATCTTATACCTGGGAGGGTTTTATATTTTACACCAATTACGAAAGTAGAAAAGGTAAGGCTATCGAAGAGCGTCCTCAGGCCTGTCTGCATTTTTTCTGGCCGTATCTTGAGAGACAGGTTATCATTAAAGCTAATCTTGAAAAGATTGCAGAAAACCTAAGTGATGGTTATTTTCAGTCACGCCCGAAGGGGAGCCAGCTGGGCGCTGTAGTTTCACCTCAGAGTCAGATTATTCCGGACCGCAGTTTTCTTGAGATTAAACTGCTGGAACTTGAAAAGGAATTCCGGGAGAAAGATGTTCCCAGACCTGAAAATTGGGGTGGATACATCGCAAAGCCTTATGAGATAGAGTTCTGGCAGGGTAGGCCAAACCGTTTGCACGACAGGATTCTGTATGTACTTCAGCCGGATTTCGAGTGGAAAATCAGCAGGCTTGCACCCTGAATCTGTTACAGAATTAATTCACCATTTTTCCCAATAAAAAACCCGTCCGAAGACGGGGTTCAATGTTTAATATCACAGCGTGATTATTTTTTCTTAGCACCCATTACAGAACCAGCTAAGTCAGCACCAGCTTTGAACTTGGCAACTTTTTTAGCAGCAATTTTAATTGGTTTTTTAGTTGCAGGGTTAATACCTTGTCTAGCAGCTCTTTCAGCTACGGAGAAAGTACCGAATCCTACTAGAGAAACTTTACCGTCTTTTTTCTTCAAAGTTTCGGTTACGTTAGAAATGAAAGATTCTAAAGCAGCTTTAGCAGCAACTTTTGTAATGTTCGCATCTTTTGCGATTGCGTCGATTAATTCAGACTTGTTCATAATAATAATATTAAGGTTAGTTTTATTGTTAAAGCAAATATAAAACAATTTTCAAATTGTGCAAATTTTTTATATATAATTAATCAAAAACCGACAAATATGAATAATTTAACATAAAATTATAAATTTATTTTTCCACAAAAAATAAGCGTTTGCGGGGTATAAAATCATGCCAAAACCTTTATAATGCTGTAAATATTGATATTTCATATTTATTATTCATAATTGCGAATTATTGAATTTGAACTTCGGTTTTTGCTTAAACTTTTTGCATTTTCAGGTCAATTCACTGGTTGTATTGTTTTTAATGGCTTTTTTAAGATGTATCTGTTAATTGGTAGGGTAATTAAAAACTGTAAATTTCCTATTCGTTTTGATTAAAATAATTAAATTTGCGCCATGCTAATTGAAGTTTTTAAATCTAAGATCCACAGAGTTCGCGTCACTGAATCTGACCTTGATTATATCGGCAGTATCACCATTGACGAAGATCTGCTGGAAGCGTCTGGAATTGTGGTTGGCGAAAGGGTTTTTATCGTTAATGTTAACAACGGTGAGCGTTTTGATACTTACGCAATTAAAGGCAAAAGAAAGTCGGGCGAAATCTGCCTGAACGGTCCTGCTGCCAGACGTGTTCAGAAAAATGATATCATTATCATTATTGCTTATGCGCAAATGACGCCGGAAGAGGCAAAAACTTTCCAGCCTAAGATTATTTTCCCGGACGAGAAAACGAATCTGCTTACTTAATTCTCAATTTTTCATTTAAATATCCACTTTTGGAAGAACATAAAAAAACCGGTCCGCTCAAAACAATTATTACTGTTACTGTTTCTCTCATGATTGCAATACTCTTCATGTGGTTTGCGTTAAGGGGAATGGAATTTAAGAAGATTGCCGGTTATTTTGCGAAAGCCAATTATTTCTGGGTTTTTGTGGCTGCGATGTTTGGGATTCTGGCTTACTGGTTTCGTGCTGTCCGCTGGAATTTGCTCCTGGAACCTATGGGTTACAAAATCTCTAATTCAAATGCGTTCTGGACGATTTCTTTCGGGTATCTTATGAATTTAACCATCCCAAGAAGTGGCGAACTAGCACGTTCTACCGCTCTTTTTGGTGTTGAAAAAGTTCCTGTTGACAAATCTTTCGGGACCATTATACTGGAGCGCGTCGTTGATTTGGTCTGTATGGGCGGATTTCTGTTGCTGACTTTAATTTTTAAATATGATGCAATTCTTGCATTCTATCAGTATGTTACTGATGCAAAAAGCAAAGCCGCAGAACCGGAATCCGGGAGTGGTCTTTATTTTTTTCTGGCGATTGTGCTTGTTGCCGCCATTCTGTTTTTCACCCTAAGGAAAACACTGCAGCAGTTTGTAATCTATCAGAAAGTCTTAAAGTTTGCGAGCGGGATTTTCCATGGTTTAATGTCAATTTTCAGGATGAAACAGAAGGTAAAGTTCATCCTTTTGTCTGTAGGGATATGGTTTTCTTATTATCTGGCAGCTTACCTGGTATGTTTTGCGCTTCCCGAAACCTCAGATTTTACTTTTGCTGATGGGTTTTTCATCATTGTGGTAGGAACGTTGGGAATGATGGTTCCTGCATCCGGAGGGATCGGTGCTTTTCATTTTGCACTGAAGCTGGGCATCATGGCATTGTTTCTTTCGATGGGAAAAAATCCTGAGGAAGGAGGCGAAGTAGGCTTGTCCTATGCTTTTATTTCGCACACCATGCAGCTTGTAATTATGGTTTTAATGGGTGCAATTTCTGTTCCCGTTCTTGCAAAAGAGCGTGCGAAGTTACTTTCAAAATCATTCTAAATTGTCTAGTTTTTACGTTGGGCTAAAATATTTCTGCTTAATAAAATTTTTGCGCTATATCAGTCATAACAGTGTTTTGGTAGTGATTTGATAATTAAATACTATTTTTAATGTGATAAGGAATGATATTTGCTGGTATTGATGTTAATACACAAATACACACATATGAAAAACTTATTACTTTCTTTCGCTATGCTGTATGCTTCAACATTTATCAACGCTCAGTCAGGTAATGTCGGAATCAATACAACAACCCCTCAGGCAACATTAGATGTAAACGGAAATCTCAAGGTACGGACAGTACAGACCATTACTTCTGCCACCACCGATCAGACGGTTTTATTACGAGACAAATCGGTTCCTGGTGACTTTGTTCTTAAAGAAATCACTGTAGGTAATTTACTTAATTCCGGAAGTTCAGGTGCTGCTTACTCGGCACGTAAAACCGGTAGTTGGTCATTGCTTACGCTCAGCCTTGGTAGCAGTACTTATCCTATAAACCTGTCGGGAGGCGATACACGGGTTGGCAATTCAGCTTTATTTACCAATGGAGTGTATACAGCACCTGTCTCAGGGATCTATGATGTAAATTTCGGGATTCAGTTAAGCGGAGTAGACCTTACTGTTCTTTCTGGTAAAAGTTTAGTTCTTTTGAAAAATGCAGCCGTTTGGGAAACAAAACCTTTCAATGGAGTCAGAGTACAGATAGGCCCTTTTCCCGCTGTTACCATACCTATAACGTCTACCGATTTGCATACCTTGGTGCAGTTAAATGCAGGTGATACGCTTACTTTCGGAATTAATACCGGTGGCGTTTTGCCGGTAAATCTCGGTGTTTTGCCAATTTCAAGCACTTCTCTAAAAGTTTTCAAAGTGTCTGATTGACTGCCGGCTCTTTAAAGAATAAAAAATCACATGAACATTATTCATGTGATTTTTTGTTTGTGATCTGCCGAATTCTCGATTTATCCAAAAGCTCTTTTCAGTAAACTTTTGACTTTTGGTTCGCTGCCTCTGAAGTTTTTATAAAGTTCCATGGGGTCCTTGGTTCCTCCCGATGAAAGTAAAACCTTGTACTTCGCTGCGATTTCCGGATTGAAGATTCCGTTTTCTTTGAAATACTGAAACGCATCAGCATCCAGAACTTCTGCCCATTTATAAGAATAATAACCTGCTGAATAACCGCCCTGAAAAATATGCGAGAAGCTTGTGCTCATTGCAGTTTCCGGATTTGATGGATAAAGATTGGTTGCTTTTGTTTCTTCGGTTTCAAAGGTTTTAATGTCGCCCACTTTATCTACATTGCTGTGATAGGCCATATCCAAAAGTCCGAAACCCAGCTGTCTTAAGGTCTGGTAACCTTCCATGAAATTTTTAGAATCAGAAATTTTCTGGATCTTTTCATCAGGTAAAACCTCTCCGGTTGTATAATGTTTTGCAAAAGTTTTCAGAAACTCCGGCTCGTAGCAGAAATTCTCTAAAAATTGCGACGGAAGTTCCACAAAATCCCATTTCACCGAAGTTCCCGAAAGGTTTGGATAAGTTGTATCCGCCAAAACGCCGTGAAGCGCGTGACCAAACTCATGGAAAAGCGTGGTAACTTCCTGGAAAGTCAGCAGACTTGGCATATCTGAAGTGGGTTTCGAAAAGTTGCAGACTACTGAAATATGCGGCCGCGAATTTTCGCCGTTTTTCCTGAACTGATTTTTAAAGCTCGTCATCCACGCACCGGCTCGTTTTCCTTTTCTCGGAAAATAATCTGCGTAAAGAAGGGCTTTGAACTCACCGTTTTCGAAAATTTCGTAAGTTTTTACATCTTCATGGTATTTCTGGATCTCGGTGGATTCCACAAAATCAAGTCCGAAGAGTTTTTTCGCCAAACCAAAAACCGCATCCTGCACTTTTTCCAGCTGGAAGTAGGGTTTCAGTTCTTCATCATCAATATCAAATTTCTGTTTGCGAAGTTTTTCTGCATAGAAGGCATGATCATAACTCTGCATTTCATCAATTCCGTCTGCTTTTGCCAGTGTTTTCAGTTCTTCAATTTCTTTTTCGGCGTAAGGTTTTGCCTTTTCCAGAAGTTCATTCAGGAATGAAGTTACCTGATCCGGAGATTTTGCCATTCTTTCTTCAAGAACGTATTCAGCATAGTTTTTATAGCCCAGTAAATGCGCTTTTTCCTGCTTTAACTTAATGATTTCTTTGATCAGATTCTGGTTGTCGAATTCATTATTATTGAAGGATTTTTTTCCGTTGGCAAGGGCAAGTTCTTTTCTTACTTCACGGTTTTCTGCGTAGGTCATGAAGGGAATATAGCTCGGATACTGCAGGGTCACTACGAAACCTTCAAGATTTCTTTCTTTTGCCTCTTCGCGGTATTGGTTTAAAATAGCTTCCGGGATTCCTGCAAGATCTTTTTCTTCGGTAATATGTTTAAAATAGTTATTGGTTTCCGCAAGCACATTCTGCCCGAACTGCAGCGATTTCTTCGACAGTTCAATACTGATTGCCTTGAATTTTTCTTTATCGGATTCATTTAAAAGAGCTCCGCTTCTTACAAAACCTTTGTAGGTTTCGTTCAGAAGCATTTGCTGTTCTTCGTTCAGATCATATTTTTCCCTCGCGTCGTAAACTTTTTTTATTTTCCCGAAGAGTTTTTCATTCTGTGAAATCTTAGCCGAAAATTCAGTTAAAATCGGCGAAACTTCCTGCGCGATTTTTTGTATTTTATCATTCGTTTCAGCAGAATTCAGGTTAAAGAAAATGCCGGAAACTACGTCAAGCTTCTCTCCGGAAAATGCGAGGGCTTCAATAACATTTTCAAAAGTTGGTTCCGCCGGATCTTCTACAATAGCGTCAATTTCTTTTTCGGAAATCTTTATCAGCTCCTGAAATGCCGGGAGAAAATGTTCTTCTTTGAAATCGTGGAAAGGCGCTGAATTATATTTTGTTGAAAAATTCTGTAACAGTGGATTTTGCATATTTTAAATTTTAATTCCGTGAACAAAATAGTCCGAGGAAAATTTGATTTTTACGGTGTAAATTTACTGAAATTTATACTTTATATTTGTTATGCACTAAAAACTAAAACAAAACTGTTATGAAAACATTTTTTAAAATTTTGCTCGGTATTGCAGCGCTTCTCATAATCACGATGTTGGTTATGGGAAAAAAATACCATTTCGAGACTTCTGCAGTAATCAATGCGCCCGCCGACAAAGTTTGGGAACACATGAGTTCGATGAAGGCCTTCAATCAATGGAATCCGTTCATGGATTTTGATCCCAATGTAAAAGTGAATTATTCAGGAAATCCAGGTCAGGTAGGCGACCAGTATTGCTGGGAAGGAAATGATGACGCCGGCAAGGGATGCCATATTGTAACCGCTCTGATTCCCAACCAAAAGCAGTCCACCAAAATGCTTTTTGAAAAACCTTTTGAAAGCGATGCAACATCAGACCTTATTCTTACGCCCCAGGGAAATTCAACAAAAGTGACCTGGACTATGGATTGTGAGCTCGATTACCCGATGAACCTGATGAAATTCTTTATGGATAGCCAGATGGAAAAATCCTACGGTTCCGGGCTGCAGAAGCTGAAAGTTCTAGCTGAAAAGTAACAGCCGAAAAGTCAAAATGCCGGATTTTTATCCGGTTTTTTTATGGGTACACTTCAGAGTGGTATTTTCGGAATTTATTTCGCAAAATTACCTTAAATTTGTCCCTGAGTTCGGGGTTAAAAATTTCCTCAGAATACATAATTAATATAAATTTAATGAAGAAAATTACAGCGCTGGCGCTCATTTCTATAGCTCTTGTTTCTTGTAAAAAAGAAACGCAAACTATTACAAAAGTTGATCCCGCAACCGGAAAAACTGTTACTGTCGAAGTTCCTGTGGAAGACTCCGCAAAAATTGAAAAAACAAATGTAGCTGCTGCAGCCATTAAGGATTCTTTGGGGCTCTATACTCAGTCTTTTAAGCTGGAAGTTGGCAAAACTTATCCGCTGAAAACGTATCAGAAAGACGTACAGACGATGACCGCGCCAGATGGTAAATCCCAGAGCGGAACAAGCGAAAGTACCGATGAAATGTCCTTTACTGTAAATAAATCCGAAAACGGTATTTATGACATTACCATTAATTTGGTAAGCAAAAGAAACGCACAGTCAGCTAACGGAAAAACGGTGGCCGTAGATACCAAACTTGCGGAACCTGCAGACGAACAGTTGAAAATGATGTGGAAAGTAAACAAAGCACTTGTAGGGAACAAACTCAATATGAAAATGGGTGAGGACGGAAAGGTAATTTCAATTACAGGGTTCGATGCAGTTTACAGTAAAATAGCTGCTTCTGTGGGAAGTGTGATTAAAGATGCCAAGCAGAAAACCGCGTTTGTAAACAGTTTTAAAGAAAGCTTTAACGAAAAAATTCTGAAAGATCAGTTTACTAAAAATCTGCTTTTACTGCCAGCAAAAGGCGTGAAAATTGGCGATAAATGGTCTCAAAGTGAAAATGCGACCCCGGATGGTAAAATTAAACTTACCACAACCTATATGTTGAAAAGTGTAGGTGACGGTGCAGCAGTAATTGCAGTTACAGGGGGAATTCCAAAAAAATCTGATAAGAAAACCCAGGAAGGAGTTACCCGAAGCATGAGTTCTGAACTTTCCCAAAATGGAATAATCACGTTGGACCAAAATACCGGCTGGATCAAAAACCAAACGATTTCCGTAAAAACCACCCAATCCGAAACGCTTTCAGACGGGAAGCAGTCGCAAACGATGAAAAGTGTTTCAAATTCAACGGTAGAAGTAAATCCACTCAAATAGTAGACGGTGAATTGCTCATATCTTATTCGCGATAAACAATGAAGTATATTTTAGAATTAATTCTCACAACCATCATCATTTTTTTTCTCTGGAATATTTTAAAGAGAATGTTTTTCTCCGCCTTTTACAAATTTCCAAGGCCCGAGAATAAAAGTAAAACTCAATCCCAGAAAACGAATAAAAATCTGGATTCCAAGATAAAGTGGGACGCTGAAACGGTTGATTACGAAGAAGTAAAAGAAAATAAAGACAAAGAAAAATAAAACACAGCCCTTTTGAAATTTATATTTTTGAAAGGGTTTTTATTGATGACATTTATTATGGCAAAAAACAGAAAACTCATATTTATCGCTGGAAGTATTATTGTTTTTATCATTCTGGCTTTGGTTTATGCAAACCCAGTTCTTACGGGCAAGCAGCTCTTTCAGCATGATATTGTGCAGTACAAAGGCGGGGCCAAGGAATTGCTGGATTACCGTGCGCAAAATGGCAGAGAAACTTATTGGAGCGACTCCATGTTCGGCGGAATGCCGACTTATCAGATGGGTGCGCAGTTCCGGGGCGATATCATTAAAAAAGTTGACGATTTACTGAATTTTTTACCTAAACCTGCCAATTATATTTTCCTGCTTTTCTCAGGGTTCTTTCTTCTTGGGATGGTCGCGGTGCGCAATTGGAAGTACGCCCTTTTGGGAGCAACTTTTTTCGGTCTTTCTACTTATTTTTATATTGCACTTGCTGCAGGTCATAACGGAAAAATTCATACCGTCGCTTATTTTGCGCCGCTCCTTGCCGGAATTCTACTCGTTTACATCCGAAAGAAATACATCATCGGTTTCATTGTAACCGCTTTGTTTATGGGGCTTCAGATCGCTGCTAACCACCCACAAATGACTTACTATCTCTTTATCGCGCTTGGATTTTTATTTATTTCCGAATTGGTGCGTGCGGTTCAGGGAAAAACCGACTGGAAACATTTCGGAATCGCTTCCGCGATTTTAGCATTCGCATTCCTGCTTGGTGTTGGAATGAACTCTCAGCGGTTAATGGCCAATTCAGAATATGTCACCGAAACCGTTCGTGGTAAACAAATATTGGATAATGACAGTCATACCTCCGGAAAATCAGGCATGGACAAAGAAAGCATGCTGATGTGGAGCTATGGGAAACTGGAAACGCTAAACCTTTTTATCCCAAGATTAATGGGCGGTTCCAGCACCGAAGAAGGTTCCGAAAGGATGATGAACCGGGTGCAGGAACTGGTTCAGGAAAACGTTTCTTCGCAGGAGGAAATGGACCGTATTTCCAGAGGTTTCGGTTCGCTGACCTACTGGGGCGAACAGCCGGGAACTTCGGGACCGGCTTATCAGGGAGCTGTGGTTGTTTTCCTTGCGGTTCTTGGTTTTTTCTTTGCGTGGAAAAAATACCGTTACTGGATTCTGGGAGCTTCAGTTCTAACTGTTTTCCTGGCGTGGGGAAGTAATTTTATGATCGTGTCGGATCTGTTTATCGATTTCGTTCCTTTCTATAATAAATTCAGGGCGCCAAGTTCTATTTTGGTTGTGGTAGAACTGCTGTTTCCTTTGATTGCAATGGTCGGATTATACCGGTTTTTCAATTCTGATGTTGATTCGGAAACCAGTTCAGAGAATATTTTAACTGAGGATTACAAGAAGAAAATTTTAACTTACGTAGGCGGAGCGGTTTTGGGAATCACGCTTTTACTGTTGATTTTCGGTAAATCTGTTTTAGGTTTTCATACAGATAATGAAAAAGCGTATCTGCCGCCATTTTTGCTTGATTTCTTAGTTGAAGAACGCCTTAAAATGTTCAGGATTGATGCAATTAAAGCGATTATTTATGTAGCTGTAACTGCAGCGGTTTTATATATGGGACTGAAGAAAAAACTTAATCAGAATATCGCTATTGTGATTATTGGTTTGATAAGTCTTTTTGATTTGTGGAGCGTAAATAAAAGATATCTGAACAACGAAAACTTCATCGATAAAACCTTTACCGAAAACCCTTTCCAGACAGAAAATTCAGAACTTCTCATGCAGAAGGTTGGCGAAAACCGAAATCTGCAGACCCTTTTGGCCAACGCCAACGTAAATAAAACTTTAGAACTGATCGCTGAAAAAGACAAAACGCATTACAGGATTTACAACCAGGTTTTGGGAACGTTTAGTGAGACGAATACTTCTTACTTTAAATCTTCTATTGGTGGTTATCACGCCGTGAAATTGCGGCGTTATGATGATCTGATCAACGAATATTTCAGCCGTACAGATACCGTTAGGGTGCCTAGAATTCTCAATATGCTGAATACAAAATACATGATTTTCGGAGGTCCGGAAAATCCTGAAGCTGTGGTAAATCCACAGTCAAATGGGAATGCATGGTTTGTATCTGAACTCAAATTTGTTAATTCTCCTAACGAGGAAATTAAACAAATCGGTGAAGTTGATACCAAGAAGATCGCGGTGATTTCTAAAGATGACAAAAAATATTTTGAAGGAAAAGCAATGCAGCCTGATCCTGCCGCGGTTATGAATCTCACAAAATACCAACCTAACGAACTTGAGTTTAAAACACAGTCGAAGACTCCACAGTTAGCGGTTTTTTCGGAAATCTACTATCCAAAAGGCTGGAAAATGTTCATTGATGATCAGGAAGTTCATTATATTAAAGCGAATTACTTGCTGAGAGCGGTTCACATTCCGGCGGGTAATCATACGGTGAAAATGATTTTTGAACCTGCCGTTATTCAAACCGGAAAAGTGATTTCGATGATTGCGTTTGCAATTTTCTTAGTTCTGAGTTTAGCTGGAATTTTTGTGCTGTACCGCAAAAGAGAAGACAAAAATTTGGAGAACATTTAAGTTCAAATGAAAGATAAAAAAATCTTAATCATCACCTATTACTGGCCGCCTGCGGGTGGACCGGGAGTACAGCGGTGGTTAAAATTTGTAAAATATTTACCTGATTTCGGCTGGAAACCCACTGTATTTATTCCTGAAAATCCAAGTTACCCAATTGTTGATGAATCTTTACAAAGTGACGTTTCAAAAAACCTGGAAATCATCAGAACCAAAATCTGGGAACCTTATCAGATTGCCGAACTGTTTGGGAAAGACAACAAAAAATTCAAGGCCGGACAATTCGATGTCGGTAAAAACCAAAGTTGGAAATCAAAACTTTCAATCTGGGTGCGGGGGAATTTCTTTATTCCTGATGCACGCGTTTTTTGGGTAAAACCATCATCAGAATATTTGAAAAAATATTTGAAAGAAAATAATTTCGACGCTGTAGTAACCACCGGTCCGCCGCATTCTGTACATTTAATTGGGCTAGAACTGAAAAAGGAATTCCCGAATTTGAAGTGGATTGCAGATTTCCGAGATCCCTGGACAGAAATTTCCTATTACAAACATTTAAAACTCACGAAAGCATCTGATAAAAAGCATCGTAGTCTGGAACAGAAAGTTTTTAAAACCGCCGATATTATTTTGGCTACGAGTTATACTGACGCTGAAAATTTCCGGAAAAAAGGCGCTAATGCGTTCTGTATTACTAACGGATTTGATGGTTCTGATAAAACGGGAAACACGCACAAAAATCCAAAATTCACCTTGAGTTATATTGGTGTTCTGGAACAGCTTCGAAATCCTGAAATTTTGTGGAGTACTTTAAACCAAATCATGCAGGAAAATGAAGAGTTTAAAAATGATTTCGAACTGAAATTTGTCGGTAGGGTAGATGATAAAATTTTAAATGAGATCGAAAATTCAAAACTGAAAAATTCCCTTAATAACGTAGGTTATCTTTCTCATTTGGAAGCTAATGCTGAAATGCAGAGTTCCGATGTGCTTTTGATGACTAATTTTCCTGATGAAAGTTCAAAGGGAATTATTCCCGGAAAGATCTTTGAGTATTTAGCCACCGGAAAACCGATCCTTTCGTTCGGTCCTCGGGAAAGTGATGTAAAGAAAATTTTGCATGAAACGAATGCAGGGAAACATTTTTCTTATCAGGATTCAGCGGAATTGAAAGCTTTTCTCATCAGTCAATACCAAAACTGGAAATCTGGCATAACTTCTTCAAAAACAAAAAATATCGAGCAGTTTTCGAGACGGAATCTTACTGGAAAACTGAGTGAGATTTTAGAAGCCGAAACCCGCGTGAGGGCGTAGGCGGAAATCCTTTTTTCCAGACGCGGCGGCGAAGCCGCCGCGTCTGGAAAAAGATTGGGAGCCGAAGACCGGCATGAACAAAAAAAAGAGCAAAACACCGTTTTGCTCTTTTTTTGTGAGGGACACGCCCTAAAAATCTTATAACCAACCCATTTCCTGCATCCACTCATCGTTGTAGATTTTCCCTACATATCGTGAGCCGTGATCGTGTAAAAGCACAACAATTACATCATCTTTCGTGAACTGGTCTTTCATCTGAACCAAAGCTGCAATCGCACTTCCCGCAGAATATCCGCAGAAAATACCTTCTTCTTTTGCCAGTTTTCGGGCGTAGATTGCACCGTCTTTATCAGTCACCTTTTCGAAGTGGTCAATAACCGTCATATCGTAGTTTTCAGGGATGATATCTTCGCCAATACCTTCTGTAATGTAAGTGTATGCGTGATCGTAGTGAAGCTCACCTGTTTCGTGAAACTCTTTCAAGATAGAACCGTAAGTATCTATTCCGATTACTTTGATGTCCGCATTTCTCTCTTTAAAAAATGTTCCGCATCCGGTTACCGTTCCGCCTGTTCCGGCACCTGCTACAAAATGCGTAAGTTTTCCTTCGGTCTGATCCCAGATTTCGGGGGCAGTCTGCTCATAATGCGCCTGGCGGTTCGACAAATTATCGTATTGGTTTACGTACCAGCCATTTTCAGTTTCTGCAGCAAGTCTTTTTGAGACTGAATAATAAGAGCGCGGATCAGTGGGTTTTACGTCGGTTGGGCAAACAATTACTTCTGCACCTACGGCGCGCAGGATATCACATTTTTCTTTAGACTGTTTCGAATTGGTAACGAAAATGCATTTATAACCTTTTACGATGGCTGCAAGGGCAAGTCCCATTCCAGTGTTCCCTGAAGTTCCTTCGATAATGGTTCCGCCGGGTTTCAGTCTGCCGTCTTTTTCTGCATCTTCAATCATTTTCACCGCCATTCTGTCTTTTACAGAGTTGCCGGGGTTAAATGTTTCAACCTTCGCCAAAACCAATGCCGGGAAATCTTCGCCCAAAACTTTGTTGAGTTTTACAAGTGGCGTATTTCCGATGGTTTCGAGAATGTTTTGTGAATATTTCATATATATTTAAATTATAATTAACTGTATTTTAAAGATTTTACCGGAGAAATTTTACTGATGAGATAACTCGGTAAAATAAGCGCAATTGCCGATACGAAAAGGATTCCTAATGATATCGCCAGAATATTAAAAACGTTTAAATCAACCGGAACCACACTCAGGTAATAATTCTCCGGATTAAGTTTGATGATTCCGAAATATTTCTGAATCAAGAGAAAGCCGATTCCGATGATATTTCCGATCACGAGTCCGGGAACCATAATCATGAGCGTGTAATTGATGAAAATTGTCTGGATTTGAGCGTTGGTCGCGCCCAGAGTTTTCAGCATTCCGATGGAGTTTGTTCTTTCGATAATCAGAATCAGCAATACCATCACGATATTAATGATAACCACTACAAGCATGATAATGATGATAAGTGCAATATTGGTGTCGAAAATTGCGATGAAATCCATGATCTGCGGATATTCATCAGTAGCTTTTACAGTGTAGTTTTTATAGCCCGCTAGCTTGTCGACTGCGGGAGCATCCCGATCAATGTAATTGATGTTTTTGAGAAATACGTCGATCCCGCCAACTTCATTGTCTTTCATTCCCTGTATTTTCCGGGCATGATTGATTCCTCCGATAATAAAAAGGTCATCAATCATCTTGATATCGGTCTTGTAAATGCCAACTACCTCAAATTTCCTGTAAAGCGGACTTTGGTTTTCTTTGGAGAAAATGGCTACGATACTGTCTTTTACATTAAGATGAAGGTCATTTGCAATTTTCTGCGAAATACATACCCCGTTATTGAAGCTTTTTTCTGTAATCTCCGGAACTTTTCCAGCCACAAGAAATTTCCTGAACCGGGCAGTGTCAAAATCTTTACCAACACCTTTATAAATGATGCCTGCAAAATTATGTTCGTTACGTAAAATTCCGCTTACCGAAACATACTTCTGGGTACTTGCTACATCCTGAAGCTCCTTAATTTTTTTAATCTGCAGACCTTCAGTACTTAGAATCGATGAATTATAGGAATTATTCGACTGTTTGGATTTGATGGAAATATGCCCTGAAAAATCTGCCATTCTTTCTTTGATGGCTGTTTTAGAACCGATCCCGGTAGAAACGGTAATCAGCGAAACGATAACTCCCAATGCCACGGAAAGCCGGCCGATAAACACGATAATCCGTGAAAGATTATTTTTGTTATCTTTGGAAAAAGCAATTTTTTTGGAAAAATATAGTGGAAATTTCAAGCCGGTGAATTTAATCGCCAAAATTAAAGATTTACTTCTGATTGTGCTAATTTATTTTGGTTTCAGCCAGATGAATTTTGCCCAGAATACTGATGAAACCTGTTTTAAAACAGGAGCGGACCGGCCGGAACTTTATCTGCCGCTGCTTAAAAATAAATCGGTGGCAGTAGTAACCAACCAGACGGGGCTTATGAAAGACCGCACATTTCTGGTAGATTTCCTTGTGAAAAATAACATTAAAATTAAATCGATATTTGCTCCCGAACACGGTTTTCGGGGGGATGCAGATGCCGGCGAACATGTGAAAAATGGAGTAGATACCAAAACCGGAATCCCGATTATTTCTCTGTACGGAGACAACAAAAAACCAAAACCAGATCAGTTGAAAGGGATTGATATTGTTCTTTTTGATATTCAGGATGTGGGAGTGCGCTTTTACACCTATATTTCAACTTTAACGTATGTAATGGAAGCCGGGGCGGAAAACGGAGTAGAAGTTATGGTTCTCGACCGCCCGAATCCCCACGACGGTTATATCGACGGACCTGTTCTGAAAGACCAGTGGAAAAGTTTTGTCGGAATGCACAACATTCCGGTGGTTTATGGACTCACGATCGGCGAATACGGAAATATGGTAAATGGTGAAAGGTGGCTGAAGAATGGTGTTCAGGCGAAATATACCCTGATTCCGATGCTGGGCTACCACAAACAAAAGCGCTATGGCGTTCTGGATAAACCTTCGCCAAACCTTCCCAATGAAAAGTCAATCAACCTGTACCCGAGTTTATGTTTCTTTGAAGGGACGCAGGTTTCAGTAGGTCGCGGGACCGATTTTCCTTTCCAGATTTTTGGTAGTCCGTGGACCAAAAACTTACCTTATAAATTCACGCCGAAACCCAATTTCGGTGCGAAAGACCCTTTCCTGAACGGTAAGCTGTGTTATGGCGAAAACCTTTCCGGTTACCCCGAAGATTTACGCGAACTGAATATCGACTGGCTTTTAAAGGCTTACAGCAACTATAAAAATCCCACGCAGGATTTCTTTCTAAAAAACCTTTTCTTTGATAAACTTGCCGGAACCGACGAACTGCGTAAACAGATTATCGCTGGAAAATCAGCTCAGGAAATTAAAGAGTCATGGAAAAAAGGTCTGGAAAATTTTCAGAAGATCAGAACTAAATATGTTTTGTACGAGGATTAAGTTTTAGGAAGACCGCAAATCATTTTTTAATCATTCAGAGCAGTATTTTTTAAAATCCATCATCCATTACCCCGCAACCATCAATTTTTAAAAACTCGCTTTCACCTGCATCGATCCGATGTGAATCGTCCTTTCTCCCGAATTTCTGCCTTCATAATTCACATTCAACTGAATAAAAGAATTGATGGACTGTTGTAAGAAAACCGACCAAACCTGGTTTTTTCCCGGCTTCAAACCGTCCAGCATCTGATTCCCGACAATTGAAAAGTTGTTTCCTGTAAATACATTATTGATGAATGAAAAATTCCCACGGACAGAAGTTTTTCTTCTTTCCCACTGCAGACTTCCGGTAAGGTCGAAGGTTTTCAGGAATTCTTCGCCATCCGCTCTTTTTTTCTGTCTTAAAGCTGAAGAAAGTTCCGCCTGAATCGCTTCCGTGAATTTATAAGTCGCAATCGGTTTCGTTTCGAAATTATTCAGAACATAATCCCGCGAACTGAAAAGCTGCGATGCATTTTCAATATGGTGAAGCGAATTTTCCCAGTCGACACGGAAATCTTTGCTGAACCAATATCCTAAATTCAGGAAATTGGATGTCTGCGAACGCTCTTCATTACTAAAATTGGCATTGATTAAATTGTCATTCGCAATAAAACGGTAATTCCCGTTCCAACCCGATTTTTCTGTCGGATTAAACTGTGCGGAAGCTAGAAAGTTCTGATTTTTCAGAATTTGGTCTTCATTTTTTTCAAACGGATTCAATACTAAAACTCTTTCTCTTTTATAAAAGGAATTCTGGGAATTCAATGAAATATTAAAATTCCAGCGCTTCAGAAACTGATTTTCAGAGTTGAAAACAACTGATGGATTTACAAATAACGCCAGCTGCATTTTGTTTTTATTCGACGGAATATAATTTACCGTATTCGTATAAACCCTGATGTATTGCGCCAAATCTGCATATTCAGCGATTTCAAATTCATCAAGCTGCTGTATTCCGTCACCGTTATAATCGGTCCATTTGTAAACGCCCTGCCCGTCGGTCACTTTAATGTATTGAAATTCCCTTTGCGCTTCCTGACCGTTGCCAAGCTCATAAAAAGCCTGTAAACGCATTCCGTTTCTGAAAAGCTGCTGGTTGTAAAGAATATTTCCGACCACGAAATCCTGATTCAGATTGGCAGACACTTCCTGATTCTGATAATAAAATTTCCGGTAATGAATCAGCGCGTTTAAAGTGGTTTTCTCGGTTTTAATGATTTGGCTTTCTGCCATAATTCCCAAAATATGGTTCATGTTTTCCAAAGAATTATTACGAACGGAATCGTTATCACGGAAATACATTCTTGTGAGCAGTTTTGTGCGTGCAGAATCACTGATTTTTTTCTGAATGAAAACTTCTTTCCAGCTGAAACTTGTCACATCAAGCTGATTGGTTTCATTGAAGTTTTTCACGTTATGCTCCATACTTCCGCCAATCGCCCAGCTTCCTTTTTCGGTAGAATATTCAGAAATCACTCCGCTTCTTACAAACTTCGTATCCTGAAAAACCGCTTTCGTATCGAGATAAGAAAAATTTCCTTTGGTGTTAAACTTTCCTTTAATCCAGCCGAAATCCAGATCATTTTTAATTCCGCTATAAGAATCTTTTTCGTCCAGATAATTGATTTTATAATTTAAAAATGTAGAATTGTTCCATTGATTCAAAAAGCTGAAAATAAAACGGTTTTGCGTAATCTGATTGAATTCCTGCGCCAAATTGAAATCGCGGGAAAATTCGACATCATTAATTCTGTCCAGAATATGAAACTGCGAATTGATATGCTGGAATTCAAAACTCGGAGTACCTTTCCAGTTGTTTTTAGTAAACATTTTATTCCCAAACACACGTCCTGCATACCCAATATTTTGATTGGAATCTTTCGATGAAAACAGATTCACATCAAAATTACTCAGCGAAACATCAGCACCGATCTTTCCGTCCTTCAGCAAAAATTCAGAATTGGCAGAAAAAACCTGGGTTTTCTGTGGCGAAGGCAGTTTCCGCACAGCTTTGTATTCGCCCATATTGGTTCCCACATATTCGAAAACGCGTCCGTTGTTGGTAGTCTGTTTAATTCGGTAATCGCCCAGATTCTGACCAAAATACGTAAAGGCAACCTGATAAAGAGTTTCTGTCTGATCGGTTGAAAATTCATAATAATTCCCGCTCGGATCTTGAATTAACTTGTACAGAATTTTATTCACGTCATATTCAGTAACCGTTCCGGATGGCGCATACATCAAATCTGGATTGTTGCCGGCATCTGCTAGAATCTGCTGATCCTCCTTGCTTAAATTCAGGGAAAGTGGTGCGTTTTTGTTGTCGTTTTCCATAAACCAGTTGAAACCGTACCGCGCTTTTTCCCTTTCATGCCGGATTCCGCCCGTTACCAAAAACCGCGTGTAATTTCTGTTCGTGTAATTGTAGGAAATGGTAATAAAATTCTGTTTAAAAATCGGTCTGAAACTGGTGAAAGTAATTTCGCCCGTGTTATAATTAATGACATAATCCTGATTTTCGCCGCGCTTCATTAAAATCCCGTCGATAAACACCTGTTCAGAACCTGAAATGATGGTAATAAACTGCTCGCCGTTTTTGCCGGTAAGTCGGTAAGGTCCCTGGTTTCCCTCCACACCCTGAAAACGGATGCGGTGAAATTCACTTCTTGCAACACCGGCCGAAACATCCACAAATGTTTTGTTTTCGTTTCCGAAACTGGTTTCAAACTGCATTCCCATGCTTCTCCGCTGAAATCTGCCGAAATAGGTGTTCGCATCGAGCAAATCTAAATGACCAGCGCGCAAAACCGACTTATCTTTAATATTGAGCTGCATGTAAATTTTGTCAAATTCTTCCAGAGTTTGCGTGTAACCGTCGGCCTGAATAGGAAGATTGTGATCGGAAATCGAAGCGAGAACCGATACGTCTTTAGACAGTTTTCCGGAAATCTGAAGATCCATGGAGCTTTGAACACTTTGTCCCTGGTTGTTCCCAAAGGTAATTCCGCGGATGATGGACCCTTTGGAATTAAGGTCGCCGAGGATTTGTGAACGCGTATTTTTCACAAGAACACCTTCGTCGACGATAATTTTATTCTGGGTTCTTATGAAATCAAGAGTGTCTCTGGAGAAAACATCTTTATCGATTTTAGCGGCAAGAATTGAATCTTTCTTGGTAGAATCCTCTTTGAGATTAGGATTTTTCCACGTGAAAATCTGGGCATCAAAGAATGGTAATGCATAGAAAATCAGGATGAAAAAGAATATTTTTTTAGCCAAAACGAAGCGAGAAAATGTGTGTAAAAATAACGAAAAAGAACTAGGGATATTACGTTGTATATTTAACAATTAATTTATATGAAAATTATGATATTAGCAAAAAACATCGTATTTTTGCACTATAAATTATTAATTATTAAATTTTTTAAAAAATGAAGAAATTTTATTCTTTAGTTGCAGCAGTTGTTTTAGCTGTAACGGTAAATGCACAAGCCACTACAGTTACAGAAGTTGCAGCTGAGCAGTTTGGAACAAGTACAGTGAGTGATATTACAGAAACTGTATATCCGATAGATGCCAATTTGGACTATTCATTTGCAGCAAATGGAGCTAATAATACCGCTTTTTATCCTGCAGATGGTATCAGAATGTATTCTGTTAGAGCAACAGGAGAAGGTAATATCATGACTATTACACCAAAAAATGGTGCGAAAATCACCGAGCTTGTTGTGAATGCTTTTTCAGCAGCTTACGCACCAGCTGTTACTTATAGTGTTGACGGTGGCGCATTTGTTCCCGCTACATGGAGCGGAACTACTTTAACGATTACTGGAATCGAAGCGGCAACTTCTTTAGCGATTAAAAATGCTCATACAGGAGGATCTTCTAATACACAGTTAAGAATTCCAACATTCACCGTAAAATATGACCTTGTTACTATGGCTGTTGGTGATGTAAACGCAACCAAAGCTAACCTGGTTAAAAACACTGTTGTTTCTAACAATATTCTATTTGCAGCAAAGGCCGATGTACAGATTGTGTCTATGAACGGACAGGTGGTAAAATCTGCTTCTGTAAACGAAAACACTGCACTGGATGTTGCTTCTTTAGCTAAAGGAACATATATCGTTACAGGTACTGTAAACGGTAAAGCAGTTTCACAGAAAATTATCAAAAAATAATTATTATTAAAATAATTGTTAAACATTGAATACTTCTCTTCTGAGAAGTATTTTTTTTGTAATTTTACACTCCTTAAAAAGACATAATTAAAATCAATTACAATGAAAAAAATCTTTACAATTTTAGGTGTCGTATCGTTTGCAGCTTTTGCAACAGCGCAGGTTAATTTAGTTCCTAATCCAGGTTTCGAATCATGGGCAGATGGTAAACCTACAGATTGGTTTATTCCTACAGGTGTTACCATGGTGCAGTCTACTACTGCTCATTCTGGCACCTATTCCGCCGGGCTCCCTTCACCAGCAACTAGTAACAGAACAATGAGTCCTACAACTGATATTCCTGTGACTGCAGGTAAGACTTACGTGTTTACAGGTTGGTATCTTGATAATACACCAACGGCAAGATTCAGATATTGGGGACAGTTCAGAACTGCACCTGGAACTGCTGGAACTGATACGGGAGCAAACAACCTTCAGGGCGCAGATTATTCTGTAGATTCACCAGAATGGAAATTCTTCACTGCCGAAGCACAACCTAATGCAACTGCAACAGTATTAAGAGCCGGCTTAAGAGTTTATCCAGAGAACAATTCAGGAGACGGAGTTATTCTATTTGATGATATCATGGTATATGATAAAGCCAGTATGGCAGTTACAGATGTTTCTGCATTCGACAAGTCAGTTAAAATGAATACGGTAGTAGGAAACGAACTTCGTTTAATCCTTCCAGGAAAAGCTACTGTAAACATTTATACAGCAGACGGACGTTTGGTAAGCTCGAACAGAGTTGATAACGGACAGGTAATTAATACCTCTTCAATGACAAAAGGAAATTATATTGTAACTGTTGATAACGGATCTGCAAAAGTGAGCAGAAAAGTAATCAAGAACTAAAATTTCTTATTTAAATATTGAAAGCCGCTTTTTAGCGGCTTTTTTTAGTTTTATTGTCGTTGCCAAACACCCATCACCCATCATCCAACACCCGGCATTTTTCATCCAACATCCAACATCCAACATCAAGCTTATTAAAACCATCCTCTCCGGAAATAATTCGTAACAGCATTGAAATTAAGTACCAGCGTAAAACGGATTCTGCTTCCGTAATCTTTAAACGAAGGTTCGAAACCGAGTGAGCTCTGGATTGGGAAATAAACCTCCAGAAAATCAGGGATTACTTTTACTTTTACGCCAGAATCCCAAATGAATTTCGGGTCCAGGGATCTGTTTTTGTATACCCCTGCATCGGCGTAAATATTAAACCAACGCCATACATGGGAATCAACATTCACAGAAGTTATCCATTGATTGGCAGATTTTCCGACGTAGGATTTAAATCCACCCTCGGCAAGAATAAGCTGTTGAGACAAAAGTCCCGTGGTCGCACTCTGCCCCAAAAGACCGTACGAAAAAGCATAATTTGAAACCCTTGAAATTCCGTAGTCGAAAAGGTCGTTTTTCGTCTTATTCGTGATAAAATATCCGCCAAAGAACCTGAAACTTACCTTTTTATCCTGCGCATATTCCCAGCGGTAAAACGCTTCTGCCGAAATCTTCTGGAAATCCTCCATCCACTGAAGGTTGGTGCTGAAAGATTTTTCGTGAATAATCCGCCGGTCTGCGTAGCCATAACCAAGGTTCCAGAGGTTATATTTGGCGTACTCAGTCTGCGACATTTTTGGATTCACATCTTTATCAAAAAAATTGTAAGACAAAGCTAAACTTCTGCCGACATCGCTTCTGGGATTTTTTGTGAAATTAAAACTTGCAAAGGCAGAAAACTTACGGTACGTAAGATCATAATCATAATGGAAATAAGATCCTGAAACCCCCACATCAAGACTTCTGTAAAAACTGTCCGCAGGCTGAAAAGAGTAGGCGAGACCGCCTGAGCCCGTCAGTTTTCCTGTTCCCGAACTGAAATAAGGCGTGAAAGAATAATTAAATTTACGCTCAAAGAACGACGTATTTCTGAAATTTAAACCTACCAAAACCTTATCATAGGCATTGAAGTTGAGTCTGGGATTCAGGTAAATTTCATTGAACTCTGGGTTTGGAATGTCTTTAAACAGTTTTAACTTGATCTTTTTGGTATTTGCAAACAGACCTTTGGTGTACCGGTAATTGTCTCGGAAATTGTTTTCAGGAAATATATAATTGCTGTTGACCACAATTTTTTCGGCGTTGGATTGCGGAATATTATAAATTTTGGCGTCTTTCGAATCATCCGTATCAAACCAAAATTCCTTTATTTCACCGGTTTCTGTTTCGGTTTCGATCTTGAAAGGAATATTCAGATCGGTGTTTTTAGAAATTTTAACCTGAAACTCATCATCAGTCTTCGCGTATCTTTTCAGTTTAAAATTTACACGGTTTTTCTTCTGGATAAAGGGATCAAAGAAATCCGAAGAATAACCTGATTCCAGGCTCAAATGATCAAGGAAATCCTTTTGATCGATCTGGTTCCCGGAATTTTTATGCAGATAGTCGGTAAGAAAATCATCAAATTTTTCCTTGCCCATTTTTTCTGCGATAAAAGAAAACAGGCTTCCCGTCTCAAAATGACTTATTGCATTAGCGTTAAAATTACTCAGCTTTTCATAAGGCTCTGCAATCCGCTGATCCAGATTTTGGTTCATGATATACTGGTAAGTAAGGCCGTAGCGCTCCGCAAGTTTTAAGTCTGACGCATAAAAAAGTTTGAGCGGTTTAAATCCAAAAATATTGATGTTTTCCGGAAGATCGCCCAGGAGTTTCTTTTCCTTATAATAGCGGTTGACGTATTCGATTTCGAGATAGGTTTTCAGGCCGTTCGTAAGCCAGTGATCCTTGCTTTTTTCGAAGATGGTTGCCTGTTCTACACTTTTTTTTGAGAGGATGCTGAAATAATTCAGATCACTTTTCTCGGCGTCACTGAAGAGTTGATATTTGAATTTCCAGAATTTAAGGTCGCTGATACCGCTAAAATTTTCGTTGTCTCTGAATTTTTCGGTGACGAAAATCTTCTGCGGCAGAAATCCGGTTTTGCTTTTAATAAAGTTTAAATGTAGCGGAAGGTAGAACTCAAGAATCTGTTTCTCGGTTTCCGACAGATTATACCCGAAATCGATTGCTGTGGTTTCACCGTCGACCTGGGCTGTAATTTTGGGGAAATGATTCTCGGAGATTAAGAATTCGGGATCGTTTTTAAGTATGCCCTCAAAGTAATTGGGCTGAATTTCTTTCAGATTGCTTTGCGACGAATAGTTAGGCGGAATATTAAGGTTTACTTTCCAGTAAAGCCCAGGACTTTGGTTTTCTTCGATGTCCAGATAAAACCTTTCTTTTTTTGACGGTTCTTCAAAGCCGTCGGGAACAATGAAAAAGTATTTCAGCATCCATTTTTTTCCGTCACTTCCGTAACCTGTGAATTTTGGCGAAGGCAGATTGATAAGGTATTGGAGCGATATTTTTATCTTTTCACCGGACTTTAAACTTTTAGAAAGTGGGAGGAAAATATTTTCAGAAAAAGCGTGAGGTTCTACGGCGTCCAGATTCCCAATTTTAATCTTTAGATTTTCAATGTTTCCCAGGTCTTTCGCTTTAGCAAAATGAAGATCATTTTTCCGGTCTTCCAGTTTTCTTTTGGCGAGCGGAGTATTTCGGTTTTTGTAAGCTGCAGTCCAGTTCAGAAGTTTGATTGTATCCTGACGGATCGCTGAGTTATTGGTGTAAATTATTTCCTGGGTTACAGAAATCTGTCTGTTGTTGGACCTAATTTCGGCGTCAATGTAAATGCTGTCCTGCTGCGCAGAAACCGCAACATAATTTAAGATCAGTAAAAAGCCCCATAAAATTCTATTCATCGTAATGTAACGCTCAAATATAATGATGTTTTTTCTAAACTCTTTTAATTATCAGTTATTTGAGAATAATAATTAATTTTGAGTAAATATCAGCCTTTGCTAAAATTATACCATATTGTATTTTTTGTTTCGATACTCTGTTTTCAGTCTGTTTTTTCACAGGTTACCGAAAGCACTGCGGAGTTGATAATTGATGCCAGGAAATCTAAAATCCTTACCCGTTTTACACCTCCGGAAGGATTTTTCTGGGTGAAGGAGACGCCCGGCAGCTTCGGTGAATATTTGGTAAATTTTCCATTGCATCCGCCAAATTTTCCCATACGTGATTACCGGAAAGTTCCTGTGGACAGCCAAAATAAGCACATTGCACTGCTTAAAATTGATGTTGGTGATAAGGATCTGCAGCAATGTGCAGATGCATGGATGCGCCTGTATTCAGAATATCTCTGGACTCAAAAACGCTTTGATGAAATCGGGTTCGAATTCACCAGCGGACAGTTTTTTGCCTGGAATGATTACAGAAAAGGAATCAGAACAAGAGAAGTAAACAAAAAAGTAAGTTTCTATGATTCGGGAATTACCGACGATTCGTATTCAGCATTTCGGGAGTATCTGAACATAATTTTCCGCTATGCCGGAACCATATCACTGGACCGTGAATCGGTTGCTGTTACGGAAAATTCTGACATCAGAACGGGTGATTTCATCATAAAACCCGGAAGTCCGGGACATTCAGTAATTATCGTTGGAGTGGCGACAAATGCGGTGGGAAAAAGGCTGTATCTGTTGGCAGAGAGCTTCATGCCTGCGCAGGATATTCATGTCCTCAAAAACACGGCGAATCCCGAAATTTCACCTTGGTATCAGCTTGATGTGGATGCGCCCAAAACGGTAACAGCCAAGTATGTTTTCAGACCCACATCCATTAAAAGGTTTCATGCCATCAAATAGAAAAAAGAAACGGAAATCTGGTTGCCCAAACTTCCGCTTCTACTACTAAAAAAACACAAACTAATATTATTATTCTGCAGTAAGTTCGAAATCGCCTTTAATTCTTACAAGGTCATTAATCATCGGTGCAGGGAAATTAGAACCTACATTGAAATCTGATCTTTTAAGTGTTCCCATTACCTGATAACCGTAAGTGGTTTTTTTGTTCATAGCATTTACAGTAGAACCTCTGTAAACCAAAGTTAAAGTCACTGGTTTTGTAACGCCGTGCATGGTAAGAGTACCTTTTAATGTGTAGTAATTCTTTTTGCCTTTAGTCAAGGAAGTACTGGTGAAATCCAAAGTTGGATATTTAGCGGCATCAAAGAAATCTGCACTTTTCAGGTGATTGTCTCTCGCTTCAATGTGCGTGTTGATGGAATTTACATCAGCAGAGAAGGTGATTTTTGAATTCACAAAATTTTTCTCGTCAGCATTGATGGTTAAATTTGCTTTGTCGAAGTTTCCGGTAATATCATTGATGCCAAGGTGCATCACGGTAAACTGGATTCTTGAGTGTGCTGGATCACTTTTCAGGTTCAACTGAGCGAAAGTGGAAACCGTAAACATCATTACGGTGAGGATTGATAATAATTTTTTCATAATACTTTTCTTTCTGTTTAATAATTATAGTGCAAAGATATAGAAGCAGGGAAACGCTGACATTGATCTAAGATAAGAAATCACTAATCGCAGTTTCCGTCGGTGTCACAACTTTCACCCTGACTGATGATCTGAAGGCCTTTGTCGCCGGCAGAGAATTCTTTCCATGAAGCATTCAACACCTCCAGAAAATGTTCCGGCTGCTGAGCGCCCGACACCCCGTATTTATCATTGAACACAAAAAACGGAACCGCGTTAATACCCAACTGTCTTGCCATCAAACCATCCTGAGCTACTGCATTTGCCAATTCATCTGAATTAAAGGCATTTGAAATATCTTCTGCAGCCAAGCCAACAGATTTTCCGATTTCTACAAGAGTGGTTTCATCATCAATATTTTTACCTGTAATAAACTGCGCTTCAAATAACGCCTCTTCCATTTCGTTGGCTAAGTTCTTCTTTTTTGCGAGCTGGATGAGAAGATGACCTTTGAAAGAATTAGCAACTTTGGATTCATCGAAGCTGAAATTAATTCCGGCTTCTTTTCCGGCATTTTTTGCATGTTCATGCATGGCTTTTGCCTGCTCCACAGGAATCCCCTTTGCTTTGGAGAAATAATCGTAAGGATTGGTATCGGGTTGTGTAACCAGGTTTGGATCCAACTGGAAACTGTGCCAGGTAATTTCAATTTTTTCGGCGTCAGGGAACTGTTCTAAAGCGTTTTCAAACTTCTTTTTTCCGACATAACAAAACGGACAGCGGATGTCGCTCCAGATATCTACTTTCATTTTTTTTGCTTTTTTTGAATTTAGAATACAAATATAGCTGCTATAAGATGGTGCGTGATTGATCTAAGGTAAGAAATGCATCGTAAACCGTAGAGTCTACAAATAGAGCCTCATAACTGCGTACCAGAATGCCAGCGTAACAAAGGATAACGGTATACCTATGCCCAGCATGAGGTTGCATAATTTAGGCTCCAGTTTATGGGTTGATGCAATGATGGCGGCGGTAATCATTGGCCCCATAGCTGCTTCCATGAAAGCAATTTCGATGGTTTCACCCCGCTGATTCAGAATAATGAAATAAAGAACGAAAATAAATGCCGGAAAAAGCATCAGTTTAAATAAGAGCCCCCAGAATAAAGGTTTTGAATGGATGCCCGGATTCTGCCAGCTCAACTGGCTTCCTACGGAAACTAAGGCCAAAGGAACGGTTGTTGCGCCCAGTTTTGCGAAAACTTCATCTAATGCTTCCGGCATGTTGATGCTGAAAATATTGAGAATTACTGCTAAAGAAAATGCAATAAAAGGCGGAAATCGGATGATTTTATTAATGATTTCGGAGATGGAACTTTTACCGCCTGAATAAAAATTAGCCACCGCAATTCCCACCGTGGAAAGAGCCACAAAAGAACCGGGCTGGTCGACAAGCATGACTGTTTTCAGGCCGTTTTCGCCAAAAAGCGACTGAATAACAGGAATTCCGACAAACGACGTGTTTCCGAAACCCGCGCACATAATCAGTGCACCGGTAATGGCAGCTGACCACCTGAAGTATTTCGCCAGCAATCCAAAGAATGCGATCGCAAGAAAGATATTAAGCCAAGCGATAGCCAGCGGAAAAATCACCTCAAAACTTAAAATGATTTTGGGGATATAATAGAGCGAAAGCGCCGAAAGCGAAATGTTTATCACAAATGAATTCAGCGCGAGATGCCCATTTTCAGGGAAAAGTTTAGTCTTCCTCAGAAAAAATCCAAGGAAGAGACAAAGAAAGAGAAGAATTAAATTGGACAATTTTTTTAGTTAAGAGTTAAGAACTCGAAGATAAGAGAACTATTTGACAACCAATTCTTAGCTCATTTCTGGTATGGGTTCAAGATTATTTATTTTTTAAAGTATTAACTGTAGCGATCAGCATCGAAATAATTTCATTACATAATCCAGCAGTTTCTTTAAAAGTTTCCCCGGATATGTATTCGGTGTCATAAAGAAGATTCAGCCAGTAGTCGGTCTCGTTTGCTTCTTTTAATGCGATACTAAATTTATGAATATAATCCGCATTACTTTGCGCAAATTTGGCTTCCCGAACCATCGCACCCACAGAAGTTCCGCTCCGTAAAATCTGTTTAGATAGAACATATTCTTTCTTAGTATTAAGTTTTTGGGAAAGAAAGACAATTTTGATGGCAAAATCATAACTCTTCTGAGCAAGCACTCCTTTACTGTGGTTTTCCATAAAGGTTGATAATGATTGTTAATTATTAAATATTTTATCCCTCTAAACAATACCATCAACTCCAAAATTAAACCTCTTATTTCTTATCTCATAGCTCTAAATCTTACTTTAGAGGCTTTCGAGATATGCATTCCAGCCGGTGATCTTATAATTAAGCGCTGCTTTTTCAGCATCTTCAGCTTTATAAATTCCGCGCCCCACAATCATAAAATCGGTCTGGAGATTTCTAAAAACATGTTCAGGAGTATGATATTGCTGACCTTTTCCGTCACCAGATTCACCCATATTTACGCCCGGCGTGAAAAGGAGTAGTTCTTCCGGAATTTGTTTCTGGGAGACACCACCAATCACATTCGGGTGACTCTGGGCAATTTTCAGGGCTTCATCCTGATAGTTTTTGTCGGTTAATGTTCCTTTAGAAGACATGCCGAGAATTGCGACTACGCCTACATTAAGAAAACAGTCGAGCGAATCGTATCCCCCGATGACGTGCGAAGTAACAAAATCTGCCCAGTTCGAAATCTTGTAAGTTCCGTAAGAAAACTGCAGCTCCTGAGTATTACCGATATCGGCAAACTTTCGGTCTTCCATCAGCAGGAAATTATATTTTGCCGCAAGATCTTTAAGTGGGAGAATGGTGGTATCTGGATCAAAATCGGTGATAATATCGATATGGGTTTTCAGGGCCACGATGTGAGGTCCTACTTTTTCAGCCAGTTCGAGAAGTTCCTGAGTGGAAATAACATCTGCGGAAACAATGAGATTTGATTTTTTTTCAAGAGAAATCTCCAGCAGTTTTTTTGCTACAGAATGGTCAGCATGCTTCAGTTTATGCTCATACGACGGGCGCTTTTTCTCTTCGAATTTCACCATATTTCCTTTCAGGAAATCATCGATTCTCAACACCTCGTCATCGCATAAATGACCTTCTTCTTTAAGCATCTTGCAAACTTCAGAAATGGTGAACAGGGTATGAACACGGTAACCTTTGCTTTCAAGCATTTCTTTTCCGCCTTGTTGTCTGTCAAGAACGACTACGATATCAGACACCGAAATCCCCTCATTTTCTATCTCTGGAATCGTTTCGAGCAGTGATTTTCCGCTGGTGATTACATCTTCTACCAAAAGGCAGTTCTGACCTTTGGTATAAATACCTTCGATCATTTTTTTGGTGCCGTAATCTTTCGCCTCTTTTCGTTTGATAATAAGCGGAAGATAGCTTTCCAAAGACATTGCAGTTGCCATCGGAAGCGCAGCGTAAGGAACACCGCAGATAAGATCGAAATTGTCCAGCGGAAGCATATCCAACAGGTAGTTCGCGAGACGTTTTAAAATTTTAGGATCGGAAGCAAGAGGCCGCAAATCCACATAAAACGGGCTTTCGATACCGCTTTTCAGCGTAAAACGACCGAATTTGATAATTCCTAACTGGTAACACTCGAGAAAAAACTGTTTTTTACTATCCATTTACTTTTTACTTTCTTACAAAGTTAGGGTTTTCGCAGAAACTGCAGGGAAAGTAAAAAGGTTAAAAAATCTTAAAAGACAGCTTCCTGGATCTGCATTTTCAAACGGAAGCCGAATGTATCTGGCTGATGATTTCAGAAATATGCTCTTCATCAGTTCCGCAGCAGCCGCCAAAAACATTGATATGGGTAAAAGATTCTTTCAGATTTTTGTATTCTTTGCCTAACTCACGGGGGATCCCGCGGTCCAGCGAGGTAGCTTCATCCAGTTCGGCATGGCTTTTACAGGAGGCGTTTGCTCTGATGGCTTTGATGCGTCCCGTGCAGGGGTCATTTTTATTTTTAAGTAATTCTTGGTGGAAATGCGTGGGATGCGCACAGTTGATCATATAATAAAGAGGAGGGACATTCGTGTTTTCGTCAACTGTTTTAATGACTTCTGCTAAACTCATTCCGTTCGGGAGTTTGCTGTCGGTTTCTACGGTAAACGAAATAACAGCAGGAAGTACAAAGTAATTTGCCGCAAGTGTAACGCCGATCGCTTCTTCTGCATCCTGCAGTGTAAGTGCCGTGACCAGATCAACTGAGGAATGTTTTAATGCTTCTATTTGGTGGGAATGATACTGTTGCGCTTCTTCGCTGCTCATGGTATTTTCCGGGAAATACCCATCTCCTCGCGGACCGACGCAACCACTGATGAGAATGGTTGGAAGGTCATTTTCAAATTCTGTTTTTAATTCTTTCATAAGTGCGACCGCTTTTTTATTTATTGCGGAGGTGGAAGATCTTGGATAGCCGGTTTTCTCCAGCCAATCCGGATTGGCACGCCAGGTGGGAGTTTCTAAAATGAAACTGGTATGGTGCTTTTTCGCAATTTCTAAATACTTCCGGTAGTAATTTCTGAGGGCATCACATCCTTTTTCAGTTTTCATCAGGTCAAATGCGGCAAAACAGGGAAGATCGAAACCTTCCAGAAAAATAAGTGTTGTTTCCAGTCCGCCGTCTGTTAAAAAAAGTTCATCGGATTCGCTGGGGAAATTTTTGGTGTTTTTTTTTCATGGTGTTTGTTTTTTGGTGATGGATGATATGAAGAGCTTTCGGCTCAGAAAACGGTACTGAAGCAACGGATCTGAAAACAATTAGTTTTTGTAACGGTCTGTTTATGAGTGTTTTGATTTGCTAATTTAAGAAAAAATAAACTGTTAGCGCCAAAATAAATAGGTGTTTGGTCGACTGTATTTATACACATTTCTATTATTCAGGTCAAGAATTATTACTTTGTAAATAGTTTTTTGGGTATAATAACTGATATAAATAAATCAGCGTAGTTTTTGGCCATGAATTTTTGCCGTCAAATTTTCTCAGGAAAATTCTATTTTCTGCTAAATAAATTAAATCTCCAAAATATAAACCTTCTAATTTTTGGTTAATAATATCAGAGTCACTTTTCAAACTGTAAATTTTTACAATGCTGTCAAATTCTGTTTCATTTTTGATTTATCAACCAAAACCCTGTTATGGATGCGCCTGCTAAAAAATTTATATCTTCGTGACAATTAAAAATTCCGATAATGAAACGTAACTTTTCCCTGTTTTTCATCCTTGTTTCTTTGATGGCATTCTCGCAGATTGAAGAAAAGAAACTCGATGAACTGATTCAAAATACCCTTAAAACATTTGATGTTCCCGGAATGTCGGTTGGCATTATAAAAGACGGCAAAATGGTTTATGTCAAAGGGTTTGGTGTAAGTTCCCTGACCACCAACCAGAAAATGGATGAAAATACCCTCGTGGGGATTGCCTCCAATTCCAAAGGATTTACCGGTACCGCGCTGGCAATGCTTGCGGATGAGGGAAAACTGAATTTTGATGATAAAGTCACCAAGTTTATTCCTGAGTTCCGGATGTACGATCCTTACGTGACTCAGGAGATCACCATCAAAGACCTTCTTACTCACCGTGCCGGACTCGGTCTGGGGCAGGGTGACCTGATGTTCTTTCCTGAGGGGGGAAATCTTACGGTGAACGATATCATTCACAACGTGCGCTACCTGAAACCCGAAAATTCCTTCCGCAACACTATGGATTATAACAACATCATGTTTATTGTAGCGGGTGAAGTCATCAAGAGAGTTTCCGGATTATCCTGGGCAGAATTCATCGAACAGCGGATTATGAAACCAGTCGGTATGAAATCAAGTTTCGGAAATTATAACCGTGCAAAGGCAGCAGGCGTTAAAAATATCATTGATGCACATGCTCCTGTGGACGGAAAAGCGATTCAGGTTCCCCATGACTGGAATGAGACCGCCGATGCAGCGGGCGGTATTATCAGCAATATCACCGATATGGCGACTTGGGCAGATTTCCTCATGAACGGATTCACTACTAAAGACGGTAAAAAACTCGTTTCCGATAAACAGATCCAGCAGCTATGGAACGTGCAGATCGCAACACCCGTGGCTTTGAAAAATACCTACGATTCCAATTTCGGCGGTTACGGTCTTGGCTGGTTCCTGACCGATGTTAAAGGCCACAAGCAGGTTTACCACACCGGCGGACTTATCGGAACTGTAACCCAGTTCACCCTGATCCCGGACATGAAACTCGGCATCATCGTATTGACCAACCAGCAGAGTGGTGCTGCTTTCAGCGCGGTAACCAACACCGTGAAAGATGCTTATCTGGGCATTGAAGACCGCAACTGGCTGAAAACCTATGGCGACCGCATGACCAAGGTGAACGCTGATTTCGAGAAAGGAAAAAAGGAGGTTTTTGCGAAATCGGCAGCCTTTAGTAAAGAAAAAAGCCTGCAGCCAAAAGCTGAACAGCTTGTGGGAACATACACGGATGCGTGGTTTGGCGATATTGTAATCACCACCCAAGGCAAAACTTACAGAATTCAGGCTAAAAATTCCCCTAGGTTAAAAGGTGAATTATTGCCGTACACCAACAATACCTTTATTGCGAAATGGGACGACAGAAGCTACGATGCCGATGCATTTGTAATCTTTACCTTCGATGAAAACGGAAAAGCCATCGCGGCCAAGATGAAACCTATCTCCGATATTACAGATTTCAGTTTTGATTTCGAAGACCTGGATTTGCAGCGCACCAAATAATCTGAAACATCAATAATTAATAAAAAGTCACAGGGAACCGCAGTTCTTTGTGACTTTTTTTTAGGAATCTACCACAAAATGCACAAAAGCTATCATCTGTTAATAGGTGCAAAGATTAAAAAGCTTTGTGATAAAATAGTTGCTGCTGATTTAGTAAAAACCTTGTCCTTGCTAAGTGAAACGTCTTTGCGCTCTTATTTATCGCTGAAGAAAAATACTCCTTGCGGCCTTGGCGTTTGAATATTCATCAGCAGGAATTGAAAGTGCAAAAGTCTTTTGCCGCTTTTGCGGTAAACGAAATTCTTTAAAACCAATTGTTCTAAAATACGAACATCAGATCTTCTTCGGATCATAAAAGAAGATCAGCTTCTTCTTCGCACTGTCAAAATCCGACCACGACTCACAATCTACCTGAAATCCGGCAACACCGCATGTCGGAAACGCAAAAATATCGCCGCTGATCATGTTCGCGAAGTTGGAAATCCCGTTGTTATGCGAAAACATTGCTACAGAATTCACGTTATCGTTCAGATCATAAATAACAGACTCGAAATTATTTTCATTTGCATTATACAGCTTTCTGTTCGTCTCTACCTCAATTTGATAAGACTTATTAAAAATATTGCAGGTGCTGAGTGCGCGCAGCGCGGGACTGGACACGAACTTTTCAATCTCCACATTATTTTGTTTCAAATAAGAAGACATTTTTTCGGCATCGTGCAGGCCACGGTCAGCAAGTGGTCTGTCGAAGTCATCCGTGTCTTCGGGCCAGTCGCTTTTAGCATGTCGAACGAGAATAAGGGTTTTCATACTTGGCTGTTTTTTTTTGGGAAATAAAATTAGTTAAAAAAAAGAGAAGTTGTTAACCTCTCTTTTACAATCACTTCTTTTCATTCTGTCATTCTGAAAATTCAGTTTACATGACGAATAAAATCAATGATTAAAGTTAGGCAGATTCCGCACTTCTTACCGGGAATTAAACTTGATAAATGTCACCTTTTTTTAAATTTTGTAAGCAAGCACAAATATTTGTAAATTTGCAGACTATGGGAAAAATTATGGCGGTGGATTACGGTAAAAAACGCTGTGGCATTGCTGTGACCGATGAGATGCAGATTATTGCCAGCGGTCTGGATACTGTAGAAACCCAGAATATTTTTCAGTTCTGTAACCGTTACTTTGCTGAAAACAGGGTTGAGGCTATCGTAGTAGGACTTCCCACAGACTTGAAGGGCAACCTTTCGGAAATCGAAACAGAGATTTCAGGCTTTATTGAGAAATTTAAAAATCAGTTTCCTGAAATTGAAGTGCATCGTTTTGATGAGCGGTTTACCTCGAAAATGGCCTCGTTTTATATTTCCCAAAGCGGGAAAACCAAGAAGAAAAGAGAAGAAAAAGGGTTAATTGATAAAGTAAGTGCAACCCTTATTTTGCAGAATTTTTTAGAACAGAAACAAAGATGATATTACCAATACGTGCATTTGGCGACGCAGTTTTACGCAAGCACTGTCACGAGATCGACAGAGATTATCCGCAACTTGATGAACTGATAAAAAACATGTTCGATACCATGGAATCTGCGAACGGGATTGGGCTTGCAGCACCGCAGATTGGTCTCGATATCCGCCTTTTCGTAGTAGATCTGTCACCACTGGCTGAGGACGAAGACTACGCAGATATTGCTCATGAACTCAAGGATTTCAGAAAAGTGCTTATTAATGCAACGATTCTTGAAGAGTCCGGTGAAGAATGGAAATTCAACGAAGGATGTCTTTCAATTCCTGATGTACGTGAAGATGTAAAACGTAAAGAAACCATCGTGATCGAATATTATGACGAAAATTTCGTTAAACATACCGACACCTTCTCAGACATGAGAGCGCGCGTTATTCAGCACGAATACGACCATATTGAAGGGATACTGTTTACGGATCATTTAAGTTCACTCAAGAAAAAACTGGTGAAGGGCAAACTGAACAAGATTTCTCAGGGCGATGTAGCGGTAAATTACAAAATGAGGTTCCCGAAATAAAAAACGAATTAAAAAACTATAAAAAATAAGAAAAATGCAGTTAGAAAAAATAATCTCCATCTCCGGTAAACCGGGACTTTTTAAGTTAATCTCCCAGTTGAAAAACGGATTTATCATTGAAGATGTACTATCCAAGAAAAAAGTGAGCATTGGCAACACTTCTCAGGTTAGTTTGCTCGATAATATCGCGATGTTTACTTTCGATAAAGAAGTTCCTTTATTTGAAGTATTCGAAAATGTTGCTAAAAACAACGATTATAAAGAAGCGATTTCTCACAAATCTACAGACGCAGAATTAAGAGCATTCATGACGGAATCTCTACCGGATTATGATACCGAAAGAGTTTATGTTTCAGATATCAAGAAATTGGCGCAGTGGTACAATATCCTGAACAAAGCTGGATATATCACTCCTGAAAGTTTCGTAAAAGCAGAAGTTCCTGCTGACGAAAAAACAGAGGAGCAACCTGCTGCTGAGGTTACAGAGAAAAAAACGGCTAAAAAAGCGGCACCGAAAACTGACAAGCCAGCTGCACCTAAAGTAAAAGCTTCAACTTCTTCTGCAAAAGGTGCCCCGAAAAGCACCCACAGAAAAATGGGCTAAGCAATAGCGATACGAATTAAAAACCTTGTCTTAACCGGCAAGGTTTTTTGTATTAATAATGGTAAATTTGTGATGCGGCACCAACACCCATCATCCATCATCCAACATCCAACATTCCTCACATGAACACCAAAGAACAGAAACTCGAAGCCTTTTCCCGACTTTTAGACATTATGGATGATCTCCGCGAAAAATGTCCGTGGGACAGAAAACAGGATTTGCAGAGTCTTCGCCATTTGACACTGGAAGAAGTCTACGAACTATCCGATGCTTTGCTGCAGGAAGATTTGCCTGAGATTAAGAAAGAGCTCGGCGATGTATTGCTGCATCTGGTTTTTTATGCAAAGATTGGCTCAGAAAAGGGGAGTTTTGATATCGCTGACGTTATTAATTCGCTGAATGAAAAACTGATTTTCCGCCATCCGCATATTTATGGCGATGTTGAGGTTCAGGATGAAGAAGAAGTAAAGCAGAACTGGGAAAAACTCAAACTGAAGGAAGGCAACAGATCAGTGCTTTCCGGCGTGACCAAGGGAACACCGAGCATGGTGAAAGCCTACCGCATTCAGGACAAAGTAAAAGGAATCGGTTTCGAATTTGCCAGTGCCGAAGATGCCTGGAAAAAAGTGGAGGAAGAACTCGCAGAATTTCATGCTGAGACTGATAGAGATAAAAAAGAACAGGAACTGGGCGATGTGTTTTTCTCGCTCATCAATTATGCCAGACTTTCAGGTATTAATCCCGACTCAGCCTTGGAAAGAACCAATATCAAGTTTATTTCCCGTTTTCAGAAAATGGAGAAGTTAGCTTTGGCTAAAGATTTAAAGTTGGAAGAATTGTCTCTCGAACAGATGGATGAACTTTGGGAAGAAGCGAAAATACTTCTGAAATAATTGGTCACAACACGTATTTTGAAAAAAAGACACTCCCTGAGAAGTGTCTTTTTTAATAAGCAATCAAAGATTCGGTCTGTAGCTGCTTCCTTTAATTAACCTTATTGTTTAATAATTCTTACAGATTTGGTATTCCCATCCTTATCAGTCAGTTTCAGTACATAAGAACCTATCTGAAGATGTGAAAGATCAACCGCCTTTCCAAAGATTTTATCTGAACCAACCATTTGTCCGGCCATATTGTAAACCGAATAAGAATTAAACTGATTTTCTGATTTAATAAAAAGCGTATCTTTCACCGGATTAGGATAAACATTTGTACCTGCACCGACTTTAACGGAATTCGCACCTAAAGGACCATCGGCGGTAATTTCAACCTGTGTAAAGTTTCCCTGTAAAACGTCACCTGTGGATTGCCAGAGCGCCGAATATAAAGTTCCGTAACCCGCTGCGCTTGTAGAAGCTGCCTGAACACTTCTTGAAGAGATCCCGGTTCCGCTGTGGCGAACTTCAATCAGAAGATTACCACCATTATATTGCCACGCACTTGTAAAAGTAATTTTAAAACTGAAGTCGTTTGGATTTGAACCAACTGTTAACGCGCCTGCAGGAATCTGTAAGCCTCCCGAGCGTACCTGAGTTTGGGTGCCCACCACATTGGCTGCAAAATTAAGCTGCCGCTCCGCAGGTTCTACACCCTCACTAAGATAAATATCAAAGGCAGACATCGTGAGACTGTTTGGCGGCCAACTCGCAGAGGTGCTTGCTGGAAGCCTGAATGAAATGGAAGTAAGGTTTTTTCCAACGAGCGAGCTTAGCAGGGTATCGTCGATAATCATCTGTAACTGTCTTGCAGCATTGCCATAGGGCCCAATGAATGCACTTCCCTCATTACTGTCGGGTACCACTAGCGCCGTTTGTGCTTTGGTGCCCGTGTAAGCGGCCATCATCATTAACCCTATGATCGCAGAAAAAATCCGTTTGCTCAAAAGTCGGTACGAAGGCACTTTTCGCACGTAATTTGGTTTTTTGTAAAAAGTAAATTTTGTTGCCATAATAAAATATTTAGAGGATTATAAAATAGTTAAAGATTGAAATTATTACAGTTATGCGATGAACAGACTTTCCAATGGAATAAGGCTCAAGAAATTGCCAAGTCAACTCTTTTCAGGTTAAATGCCTTGCCCCTTTTCCTTTTCCTGAATCATATACTCATGGTAGAGCAGCGTTTCTTCCAAATTATCGAGTTCCTGCTGACTGAAAAGTCGGTAATTGATTTTGAAGGTTTTGCTTTTCGCTGTTTCCAGGGAAAAACCGCCTGCACCGAATCCGTCCAGCACATCAAGTTCGAAATGGCTGTATTTCCAGTATTCAAAAAGATCATGATCGACCCAAAAATGAAAGCCTGACACTTTTCCAATGCTCACATCTTTCGTGCGCGGATAAAAATGACCTTTTCGGAAACACTGTGGCTGTGTACCTTCGCAGCATCCACCGGCCTGGTAAAACATCAACTCGCCAAATTCTTCGGAAAGTTGACTTACAAGCTCCAGTGCTTTGGGAGTAGCGGAAAATCTTGATATTTTTTTCATTTTGGAATCTGTTAATGATGGATATTAAATGAAAAGAAAGGCGGATTTATTATGCAAATCCGCCTTTTTCAATTAGAAGAATCCTAATTTTTCTTTGCTGTATGAAATAAGCATATTTTTGGTCTGACGGTAATGATCGAGCATCATTTTATGGTTTTCCCTTCCAATACCGGACTGCTTGTACCCTCCAAACGGAGCACCTGCAGGATAAGAATGATATTGGTTTACCCAAACTCGACCTGCCTGAATGGCTCTCGGAACCTGATACAGCTGATGTGCGTCGCGCGTCCATACACCTGCACCCAAACCATACATGGTATCGTTCGCAATTGCAATAGCTTCGGCTTCGTCTTTAAACGTAGTTACCGCCAGAACAGGTCCGAAAATCTCTTCCTGAAAGACCCTCATCTTGTTATGACCTTTCAGCAGGGTAGGCTGAACGTAATAACCGTTCTCCAAATTTCCCTCAAGTTTGTTGGCATCGCCTCCGGAAAGTACCTCGCAACCTTCTTCCTTACCGAGATTAATATAATTGAGGATTTTATCATACTGTATTTTTGAGGCCTGTGCACCAATCATCGTGGAAGTATCCAGCGGGTTGCCGGCTTTAATGGCTTTAACTCTTTCAACAACTCTTTCTATAAACTTATCGTAAATACTTTCCTGAATCAGTAACCTGGACGGACAGGTGCAGATTTCCCCCTGATTCAACGCAAACAGAACCGCTCCTTCGAGTGCCTTGTCGAAAAATGAATCATCTTCATCCATCACGGATTCGAAGAACACGTTTGGTGATTTCCCGCCCAGTTCCAGGGTTACCGGAATAATGTTTTCGGTTGCATACTGCATGACCATTCTTCCCGTTGCTGTAGAACCAGTAAACGCCGCCTTTGCCACTTTTTTATTGGTAACGAGTGCATGCCCCAGTTCGCCGCCAAAACCGTTTACGATGTTCAATACACCAGGCGGCAGCAGGTCGCCGATGATCTCCATAAGCACGAGGATTGAAATTGGTGTATTTTCTGCAGGTTTCAGAACGACACAGTTTCCGGCGGCTAAGGCCGGAGCGATTTTCCATACTGCCATCAGGATTGGGAAGTTCCACGGGATAATCTGTGCGATGACGCCCAAAGGCTCATTAACGATCAATGAAACGGTGTTATTGTCAAGCTCCATCAGCGAACCTTCCTCTGCACGGATTACACCTGCAAAATATCTGAAATGGTCGATAGCCAGGGGAATATCGGCGTTTAAGGTTTCCCGAACTGGTTTTCCATTGTCCATGGTTTCCACCACTGCAATCTTTTCCAGGTTTGCTTCCATGCGGTCGGCTATTTTATTCAGGATGATGCTTCTTTCAGTTACGGATGTTTTACCCCAGCTTGCAAAAGCTTTTTCAGCCGCGTTAACTGCCAGTTCCAAATCTTCTTCATTTGAATGGGCGGCCTGGCTCATTACGGTTCCGTCTAAAGGCGTAATCACGTCAAAATATTTCCCGCTCGCAGGGGGTGTCCATGTACCGTTAATGTAGTTGTCGTACTTTTCTTTCAGCTGTACTCTGTCATAAACTTTTGAACTCATTGTAAATATATTTAATAATTGTTTTTAAAATTACCAAATACTTTGAGTATTAAAAAGCCAAATTCTGTTAATTGTTACGATAATCACAATTCGACACTATCGATATTTTCAATTGGAAAACTTATGAAATGCAAAAACCTCCAGAAATTTCCGAAGGTTTGGTATTAGGTAGAGGTTTAGTTCTAGTTAAAATACTGGTGATAAGTCTCCATTGAATCTTCCAGGGCATCGCTAATATGGTCAGCTTCTTCCTTGTTGACAGCTTTACCAAGAAGATCAATATTTTTCATATGATCAGTAAGCCAAACGTGAAGTACGTCATGCGGTTTACCCGTCATTGTGCAGCTTTTAATGAGCTTTTCATTGGCTGAATTAAGGTCGGCCGCCAGTTTTTTGTAATCACCGGTATCGGAATCATATGCTTTAATCAGTTTTTCCTGCTCCTGAATGAAAGGAAGCATCTCGGGATTGGTTTTCCATTTTTTGCCGTTGTCAAGTTCCAGATTTGCAGAAACGTCGGCATGTTCATCGGCATTTGTAGAATTGGCTGCCTCGGCATGCTCAGCATGGTCATTTTGTGCAGTTGTTTCGGTGGTTTCTACGGTATTATGCTGTTTTTTTTCACAAGCGGTTAAAATTGCCAGACCGAAGATGGCTGATAAAAGAATTCTTTTCATTTTTTTATAAATTTTATGGTTGCTAAAAGAAGTAAAGTGGTAACGGCGATTCTGAAAGCCATTGCTCCCATCGTTTTGTTTTCATATAAGCCGCCCTGATTGATATGGATGAAGAGCCCGATGTAAGCGATAATCAAAATGACAAGTGCGCTGATCAATGGGATTTTTGACGAGGTTTTGCTTTTTAAAATGGCGTAGGCAGCAGTTAAATAAAGAAAACCACACAGCCAGTTGGCCCAGACAATAAAAGGCACAAAATTGCCCTCTTTGGCTCTGATTCCGAACCAGTCGAAAAGGACGGAACTGCTCATGAACAGCGTTAAAAGTCCGAAGAGGACTAAAAAAACAAGGATTAGCTTTCGTATCATGGTTGTTTTTTAAAGTTAATGATTTTATTTGGATTTGTTCCTACAGCGGAATACTAAAGTACTGGTTTGGATAATGTTGATATTTTTTTAATTCGTTTTCCGGTATCGCAAAATGGCCCACGTGATTACTACAGTTCCCAAAACCGTTACAAAGGTAAAGTGCGGCAATAGATCAGTGAAGCCGCTGTTCTTCAGGATAATCAACCGGATGCCGTCAACGCCGTAAGTTACCGGATTCAGGTAGGCGATATATTTTGCCCAGTCGGTCATGCTTTCTGTTGGCGTGAAAAGTCCGCTCATTAGCACAAAAATCATCATAAAGAAGAAGACCACAAACATCGCCTGCTGCTGCGTCTCACTGTATACCGAAACTAAAAGTCCCATTCCAAGAATCGTGATGAGGTAAACCGAGATGAAGGCATACAGCAGCAGCAGACTTCCCTGCATCTGAATGCCGTACACAAAAACCGTAACCAGAAGTCCAATGCTGAAGGCGGTCATCGCCAGAATCCAGAACGGAATGAGTTTCCCGAGAATAAAATCTGTTTTTCTGATCGGCGAAACGTTGATCTGTTCGATCGTACCGGTTTCTTTCTCAGATACAATGTTTAAGGCGGTTAAATATCCACCGATCAAAGTCACCAGAAATGCCAGAATTCCCGGCACCAGGGAAAGCCGGTAATTGTAGCCTTCGTTGAACCAAAACTTCGGAATAATTTCCAGACCGGAGCTGTTCTTCGTGCTTTCGAGTTCCGGACTCATTTTCAGCTGAACCTGTTCATTATAATCCTGCAGAATCTGGGCAAGATAACTGGCGGAAAGTCCGGCTTTGGTTCCGTTGATGGCGTTAATGGCGATCAGCACTTTCTGGCTGTTTTCTCTCACCAGATCTTTTTCAAAATTATTGGGGATTTCAAGGATAAGGTCTGCGCGGTCTTTCTCCACTTCTTCATAAGCTTTCCGATAATTTTCACTGTAGGACGTTATTTTAAAATATCCTGAAGCGGTAATTTTGCGAAGGAGTTCGCGCGAAAAAGTTGAGTTGTCATGATCCACTACTGCCATTTTAATGTCTTTAATTTCGTAATTGGCCGCGAGTGGAAGTACAACCAGCTGTACGACAGGCATCACAAAGATAATTGCCAGAATGGATCTGTTCCTGAAAATCTGCAGGAATTCTTTCTTGATTAATATGGATAAGGTTCTGAACATTTTGTTTTTAACGGTGGATTTTCATTTTTAGCAGAGTCTTTTATTAGAGGCCGAAACCTGCAGCCCGACTTGAGCGGAGCTCTTTTTAATTGGGGACTGAGCGGAGCCGAAGCCACCAATTAAAAAAGCGGGAGCGGAAGGCGGAAAAAGCTGCCCTGATCATTCTAAACGTATTTTAAATTTCTTCACGGCGATGATGAAAAGCACGCACATCATTCCCAGAAGTACCAATATGTGTTTCCAGATCACTTCCAGTCCGGTTCCTTTGATCATGATATTTTTTACAATTTCGTAATACCATTTCGCAGGAATCACGTTGCCGACCATTTGTAAGGGAACCGGCATATTTTCCACCGGGAACATGAAACCGCTTAGCATGAGTGTGGGCAGCATGGTTCCGATCAGCGAAATCAGCATGGCGGTTTGTTGGGTATCCGTCAGAATTGAAATTACGATTCCTATTAAAAGATTCGTGATGATGAAAATAATGCTGATCGCAAAAAGTAAAAACACATTTCCTCTGATCGGTAAATCGAGTACAGAAACACTTAATATCAGGATAGAAATTAGGATGATTACCGATAGAATGAAGTACGGAATTGCCTTGGCAAGGATAATGACGTAAGGTTTCATGGGCGAAACCAAAAGTACTTCCATGGTGCCGGTTTCTTTTTCCCGCACTATTGCGATCGCGGTCATCAGAACACAGATGATGAGCAGAATAAACGCCATCACCCCCGGAACAAAATTGGGAGCGCCTTTCAGTTGTGGATTGTAGAGCATGCGGATTTCCGGCTGAATGCCCAGACGTGGCTTTAGGGTTTGCTGTCCATAATAATCCGCAATAATGTTCGACATGAAATTATAGATCTGATTGGCTAAGTTGAGGTCGGCTCCGTCGGTAATAAGCTGGAGTTGTGCTTTTTTACCGGTGACGATGTTGTGGGAAAAATCCGCAGGAATAACGAGGATCATTTTTATTTTTCCGCTTTTGAAAGCCTCCTCCGCTTCGTGAATGGATTTCAGATTCCGCTCAAAATCAAAGTATTGGTTGGCGTCAATTTTAGAAATGAGGTCAGCCGAGGCTTGCGTCTTGTCCTGATTCAAAACCGCGATTTTGGTGTTTTTAACTTCAGTGCTTAAAGCAAAGCCAAAAAGCAGGATCTGCACCACAGGCATTCCGAAAAGAATGAGCAAAGTCCTTTTATCACGCAGCACGTGTAAGAATTCTTTTCGGACAAAAGTGATGAGCTGTTTCATTTTTCGTTGTTATTCAGAGCGTTTTGCGCCTCGGGCAAGTTCATAAAAAACTTCATCCATATTTTTTGAGCTGAAGTGTTTTTTCAGATTAGCGGGCGTATCCAAAGCCGCAATTTTTCCGTCCACCATAATAGAAACGCGGTCGCAGTATTCGGCTTCATCCATATAATGCGTCGTCACAAAAACCGTAATTCCGCGGTCCGAAGCTTCGTAAATCATGTTCCAGAACTGCCGCCGCGTTACAGGATCTACGCCGCCCGTAGGTTCATCTAAAAACACAATCTGCGGATCATGAAAGATGGCGACGGAGAAGGCGAGTTTCTGTTTCCACCCCAAAGGGAGTTCCGAAACCAGTTTGTTTTTTTCTAATTCCAAATCCAGTTTTCGCAGGAGTTCTGTGCTTTTTTCCTTGAGTGTTTTTCGTGGAATTCCGTAGATGCCGCCGAAGAATTCCAAATTTTCTTTCACGGTTAAGTTGCCGTACAGAGAAAATTTCTGGCTCATATAACCAATGCTTTTCTTGATTTTTTCCGTTTCCTTATACACATCAAAACCTGCGACCGTTGCTGTTCCTGAACTGGGAACCGAAAGTCCGCAGAACATCCGCATCGCTGTCGTTTTACCGGCACCGTTTGCGCCCAGGAAACCGAATATTTCGCCTTTCTTCACCTCAAAACTGACGTGGTCCACGGCAGTGAAATCTCCGAAAACCTTCGTGATGTTTTCAGCTTTAATTGCGGTATTTGGATTTTCAGAATTCATTTTAATGGGATAATAAGCGGATGAAACTGTCCTCAATGCTGGCTTTTACAGGATTGATTTCAATATTGCTGAAGCCAGCACTTTTTAAATATTCCTGAACTGCTGAGCTGCTGAAATTTTCATTTGGGTCAATGGTCAGATGCACAAATTCCCCATAGGCGTACACATTTTTTTTCTGACTGTAATTTTCCAGCGCACGCAGAACTGCAGAAGTTCTGCCGGCTTTCACCTCGAACAGCAGATCCGGAAAAGTACTGCTGATATTTTCAGGGCTGTCGATGGAAAGTATTTTGCCGTGCTGAATGAGCGCGATCTGGTCGCAAAGCGCCGCTTCATCCATATACGGCGTGGCAACGACCATTGTGATGCCCTTTTTTTTGAGCCGGCGGAGCATTTCCCAGAATTCTTTCCTTGAAACGGGATCGACTCCAGTGGTGGGTTCGTCCAGAAATAAAATCTTCGGCTGGTGAATTAAGGCGCAGCACAGTGCAAGCTTTTGCTTCATTCCGCCCGATAAGGCGCCGGCTTTACGGTCTTTGAAAGGTTCGATCTGAATATAAATATCTTTGATTAAATCATAATTTTCTTCAATAGTTGTGTTAAAAACACTCGCGAAAAAATTTAAGTTTTCTTCAACGGTCAAATCCTGATAGAGCGAGAATTTTCCGGGCATATAACCAAGGATCTGTCTGATTTTTTTATACTCTTTCACCATATCAAAATTTTCAACCGAAGCCGAACCGGAATCGGGCAGAAGTAGTGTAGTCAGCATTCTGAAAATAGAAGTTTTCCCCGCGCCGTCCGGACCAATCAGTCCGAAAATTTCACCATGACTGACCTCAAAGCTCACATCATCCACCGCCAGGATTTTTGCTTTTCCTTTTCCGTAGGTTTTACTGAGATTATTGACCTGGATGGATTTCATTTTTGTTAGTTGAGAGTTGACGGTTGACAGTTGAGGATTGACATTTGAATTGTTGGGATCAGAAATCTTATTTCGAACTTCACGTTCAACTTTCAACTGTCCATTTTCAACTTATTTAAACTTCACATCGCCATACATTCCGATTTTCAGGAAACCGTCATTTTTTACGTGAATTTTCGTCGCATAAACCAGATTCGCTCTTTCGTTTTTCGTCTGTATGGTTTTTGGAGTGAACTCGGCTTTGGAGCTGATCCAGTAAATGGTTCCCGGAAACTCTTTGGTTTTACTGTCTCCCTGATCGATATAAACTTTTACCGTTTGCCCAGTTTTCACCTGCGGTAACTGATCTCCGGTGATAAACGTTTTTAAAATCATCAGATCTAAGCCCGCCATTTTAAAGACAGGTTTTCCGGTTATGGCAAATTCGCCTTCATTCATGTATTTTGTCAAAACCATTCCGGCAATTGGGCTTTCAATGGTATTGTTTTTTAGCAGCTCGTCAATCTGTTCCACTTTTTTCAGCGTAGGTTTTCTTTCACTTAAAACAGCCCGGTTCTGTATCGATACATTGTCTTTTGCGGTTGAGATTTGCTGCTGAAGGATATTGAGCTGACTTTGAGCTGCTGAGATTTGTTTTTGAAGGACTTTAACCTGTCCGTTGGCATCATCGAGCTGTTTTCTGGTGGCGGCATCTTTGGCAACTAAATTTGCTGTTCTGTTTCGTTCTCTTACTGCATTATCAAGCTGTTCCTGTAACACGGAAATAGTCGCAGACTGTGCGGAAACCTGAGTCTGAAGGACCTGAATCTGCGGAACTGGCGAATTGGTCTTTTGGTCAAGGGCTTCAATGCTAGCGATAACCTGCTCTTTCTGAAGTTCTAAGTTTTTGGGATCAATTTCACCCACTTTTTCATGGATCGCCAGTTCTTGGCCTTCTTCGACATCGAGTCGAAGAATAGTTCCATTGGCTTTGGCGGTAACCATGATTTCATCAGCTTCGAAAGTTCCTGAAGCATCGTAATCCTGATCTGAATTTTTGCAGGAAAAAAGGGCAAGAACGGCTGCAAATAGAAAATATTTTTTCATCGGAGGAGATTTCGGTTTAAATAATTTTTATTGACTCAGTTGTGCTTTCAGATTGTACTGTGTTAAGAGATACTGCGTTTCGTGAAGGATCTTTTCTATCCTTGCCTGTTCCTCTGCATTTACTTCGCGCAGGTAATCGCTGGTGGTAATCACGCCGTTTTCAAGTTGGGCAAGACTGGCTTTTTTAATGCTTTGACGCAGCGCGATCAGTTCGTTGTCTTTATCTATCAGTTTCTGAAGTTTCTCTAAATCCCCGTTGTTCTGAATGTTGGAAAAATTCTGATTAAACAGGAAGTTTTCTCTTTGTATTTCAAGATCCTGTTGTTGGTTATCAAGCAACGAGAGTTCGTTTTTCTTTGTATAAAATCCGGTGATGGGAATCTGAAGCCGGATTCCGCCAATATAGAAGAGATCAAATTCATTTCTGAGCATATTGAAACCGGGTTTGCCATAGCCTCCCTGAAAAAACGCTCCCAGTTTGGGTAGGTTTTTAGACTCAATGATTTCTTTTTGTGTTTCCAGAATCTTTTGCTGCAGATCAAAAACACGGAGTTCAGCACGATTGTTTGCTTCAGTAAGTAAAAGCTTTTCCGGTTTTTGGAATACAGTCTGTTCATCAATATTTTTTTTGATGAAAACCGCAAGCATGTTGATGAAGTTTTTCCGCAACGACTGAAGTTCAATCTTTCGCTGTTCGAGGCTGATGATTTGTGCTTTCAAAACATCAACCTGACTTCTCAGAATGGTGCCGTACTGAAACTGGGCTTCCGCTTTTTTCAAACCATTTTCAAGGTCGTTTTTCGTTAAATCAGTTTGCTGCAGCTGTTCCTGACTTTGCAGAATTCCGAAGTAAATTTGATTTATTCTTTCTTCCAGTTTGTTGAGTTCCACTTCATTTTTCTGGACTTCTGTTTCTGACTGAATCTGAGCTATTTTCTTTTGGTTGGAAATCATACCGCCGTCGTAAACCGTCTGTTGAATATCTGCGTAGATTTTGTACTGGTCTTTGCTCAGCGGTTCCACCGACATATTTGGAATGTTGATCGGCAGTTGCGTAACTTCATTCTGATAGGTCGCCTGACCGGTCACATTGATGTGCGGGAGCCAGCCTTTGGATGCATTCTCCACCGTATAATCTCTGGTTTTTTCGATGAGGGGGCTTCTTTTGATGAGCGGATAGTTCGCTTTGGCGAGTTGCTGACATTCGTCCAAAGTAATTGTTTGCTGGGCATTCAGAGAAAGATTCAGCAGGAACGTTAGTGTTATCAGGGATTTTAAAATTTTCATTCTGTTGATTTTAAATGAAAAGTCAGGGATCATTAACTGTTCAGAATCATTTTGATCCAAACCGGTACTAAAGTTTTTCTTTCTTCCACGAACTGCTGAAATTCCTCATCATTCAGGATGTTGAAATTCTTCAAAATTGGTTTTGCGATAAAGGGAAATGCCGTCATACTAAGAAAATTAACAATGAAATGAAAAGCATTTAGTCCCGGTTTTTTCTCTTCGATCTGTCTTAGCAATACTGAAGTTTTAAGAACTTTGTCCACGGGAATAAGCGCGGTAATATTGGACGGTTTTTTCTGAATTTCGCTGAGAATAAAAAGAGGGAGATTGGGATTTTTAGACAGAATTTCGAAATATTTTTCGCTCGCCAGGTCAATTTTTTCTTCGAGGGTGGATTTTTCATTGGTGATAATGGGAATTATTTTTCCGAAGAGGAGAACTATTTTTACTTTCATCACCTGTTCGAAAAGTTTTTCCTTGCTTCGGAAATAGTAATTCAGCAGCGCCAGATTAATTCCTGCTTCTTCTGCGATATCCCGCGTCCGCGTTCCTGAAAAGCCTTTTTCGGTAAAAACTTTAGAGGCTGAAATAAGTATTTTTTCTTCGGTCGAAATATCTTTTTTCGGATACATTATAAAATTATTTGTACAAAGATAGAATTAAATTTTTGATTTAATCAAATGATTAAACTCATTTTTTAATCAAAAAAAAACGCAACCCCTTAGAATTGCGTTTGAATATTATTTTTTATAAATTGCTATAAACCAAATTGTCTCGCAAACAGATCGGGGAAGATTCCAAGCGCTAAAAGTGCAATAATAATAAATACTGCAACAATATTATAGGTCAGCGGAACCCGCTCAGAAGTATTAAAACTGCTTTCTTTCGGGAAGAACATGACCATAATTAATCTTAAATAATAAGCGATCGATATTGCTGAACCCAATACTGCAACCAAAACCAGGAACGGTGTTGTTTCAATCGCCTGCGCGAAGATGGAGAATTTCCCCATGAAACCTGCTGTCAACGGAATTCCCGCCATAGAAAGCATACCTACCGCTGCCGCTACTGCGATAATGGGTTCAGATTGTGCTAATCCTTTAAAAGCGTTGTACGATGTTTCGCGCTTCAGCTTTTCAACCCAGATCAGACACATCATCACTCCAACAGTTGCCAGTGAATACGCGAACAGGTAAAAAGCAAGATTGTATGCAGAAAGATTATTTAATCCGAAGAAAATTAGAGCAAGATAGCCTACGTGTGATACAGAAGAGTAGGCAAGCATTCTTTTCGCATTGCTTTGTGCAAGGCCCATTACGTTGGCTAAGAAAAGTGTGATGATGATCAGAACGCCAAGAATATTGATCCATTCTCCTGTGATTCCCTGGAATCCGATTGTCATGACTTTAAAGAAAGCGAAGAAAGCGGATATTTTCACTACCGACATCATAAATGCGGTGATGAGTGAAGGCGAACCTTGGTAAACATCCGGGCTCCACATGTGGAAAGGTGCCATAGATACTTTAAAAGCAAGCGCAACCAACATTAAAACCGCTCCTGCTGCAAACATGAAATCCTTAGAGTTTTCCATGGAGAACTCATGGATTTTGTAAAGATCGAAAGTTCCCGCGCTACCGTAAACCAATGCGATTCCGAAAAGTAAGAATCCTGTTGCAAAAGCACCCATCAGGAAATATTTGATGGAAGCCTCGTTAGATCGTAAATCGGTTTTATTACTTCCAGCCAATACATACAGCGGAATAGAAAGAATTTCAACTCCTAAAAATAAGGTTACCAAATTCTGGAATCCGAAGAGTACAACCCCGCCACAAAGCGAGAAAAGCATCAGCGCATATAACTCTGATTGGTGGCTGCGGTGATTGCTGAACGAAAAACCTCCCAGAAAGAAAAGCAGAATCGTGATGACAATCGCAATCTTGGTGAATAATGCCGCGTTCACGGTATATTCGAACATGTGTTTGTATTGGTTAAAGAATTCTGCTTCTGGTAAAAAACTCACATAAAATGCAACCAGAAGCCCAATAATACTGATGTATCTTGAAAATTTTCCTTTTTCAAAAACCCCTGCAAATAATGCTGCGATTGCGGTTAGGAATATGATGATTAAAACGCTCATTTAGTTTAGATTTGAGATTTGAAATTCGAGATCTGAGGTTCCTTTCTCTCTATTTAATTTTTTAAAATTCTTTTTTTAGTTCATCATCGATGAGAAGATAAACTTCAGCGAGCTGTTGACCATTTCAATAATCGGCTGCGGAAATACTCCCAAAACAATTACAAAAACTGCCAAACTTGTCAGCACAGAAAATTCAACTCCTGAAAGATCTTCAGCTGAAGCTAAAACGCGGTCATCACCTTCGCCGAACATTGCTTTTCCGTAGAATCTTAAAAGATAAACCGCAGAGAAAATCAACGTGAGCCCTGCGAATATTGCCGCGAGTTTGCTGTAATCGAAAATAGATTTTATCAGAATGAATTCACCGATAAATCCGTTGGTCAACGGAAGTCCTACCGATCCAAGAATAATGATAATGAATAGGACGGCAAACTTCGGAGCAGCTTTTGCTAATCCACCCATTTGCCGGATATCTCTTGTTTTGAATCTTTTATAAAGAATGTCTGCACAGTAAAACAGCCCCACAACATTAATTCCGTGAGCGAAAGCCTGTACCAGCGCTCCTTCGCCGCCTTCAATCATTAAAGTGCCATTTACGGTAAGAATTGCTGAAGCCATAATTCCCGCCACCATTAAACCTACGTGGGATAATGATGAATAAGCGATCAGGCGTTTTGAATCGTTCTGAATGATAGCAATTAAGGCTCCGTGCACAATTCCGATGATTGCGAGAACCAAAACAATCTGTCCCGAAATTCCAAGGATAGGATCTGGTGTGATTGGTAACAGATATCTTAAAAGTCCGTACACAGCCATTTTCAGCATGATTCCCGAAAGAAGCATAGATCCTTGTGTCGGAGAATAGGTATAAGTATCCGGCTGCCAGGAATGGAAAGGAAATATCGGTAACTTCACCGCAAAAGCAAAGAAGATGAACCAGAAAATGACGGTCTGCTCAGATGCGTTCAGGTTGGCATTGTAAAGGTCGGTAAGCGCAAAAGATGCGGAATGGGTGTAGACATAAATCAAACCGATCAGCATGAACAGTGATCCAACGAAAGTATAAACGAAGAACTTGGTCGTAAATGCGATTTTTTTGTTTTCCTGACCCCAGATTCCCGCGATCAACCAAATTGGGATTAAAGTTACTTCCCAGAAAATATAGAACAAAAGTCCGTCAAGCGAAGTGAAAACACCAATCAGACCGAACTGCATCAAAAGAATAAGTCCGTAGAAGGTGTTTCTGTAACCAGGTTTTTCATTGAAGGAAGACAGAATGATGATTGGCGTTAAAATATTGGTCAGCAGCAACAGCAGCATGCTCATCCCATCAATCCCAAAGTGCAGGTTACTCTTGATAAACTGTGACCATGGGTAATTGATCTCATACTGCAGCACTCCGTCCACCGTAACGGTGTGATCGAAATTTGCAAGCATATAAAATGAGAGAAACATCTGTGCAAATGCAAATCCCAATGCCAAAAACTTACTTGCGGGGTTTTTCCACGCGAACACCACTGCAGAACCTACGAGAGGTAATAGTAACAATGTTAATAATAGATACGACATTTACTATTGTAATATAAAGTTAACAATTAAAATAATTCCGATAGCCAGAGACATAATGAGCACGTAATTCTCCACGTTTCCGTTCTGGAGTTTTTTTGCTGCTCTTCCTGAATCTTCAGCGCCGCTTCCGATGAAATCTACAAAACGGTTCAGCACGCCTTTATCGAACATATTTCCACCAACACCTAAACCTTCAATAAACCTCACGAAGGTTGCATTATTCAGTTCATCCAGGAAGAGTTTTCTGTTAGAAAGTCTTTCCCAGCCGGTATATTTTTCATCTGGCAATGCCATTTTTTTCTTGTTGACGTAAATGTTTTTCACAACAAACCAAACGGTAAAGAACATCAGAACAGTTAATGCAAGAAGGATCATTTCTGTTGCGAAATTCACTTCCGGAAGCTCGAGATCGTAAACATAAATGGACTGAAGCCATTGGCCAAGTTTTGCATATTCGCCATGCCCGATGAAGTGCGGAAGATTGATGAAACCGCCAACTACCGTTAATACAGCCAGAACGATCAAAGGAATCGTCATGTTAGACGGACTTTCATGCACGTGATGTTTCTGTTCTTCAGTTCCTCTGAACTCGCCGTGGAAAGTCAGATAATACGCTCTGAACATATAAATCGCCGTCAATGTCGCAACTAAGAACAGAATTACCCAAAGTGCCGGACTTTTGCCATATACACTTACAAGGATTTCATCTTTTGAAATCATCCCTGAAAGGAACGGGAATCCTGAAATAGCCAGTGTCCCGATAAGGAAAGTAATGTGCGTAATTGGAATTTTTTTCTTTAAACCGCCCATGAATCTCATGTCCTGTTCGCCGCTCATCGCATGGATTACGGAACCTGAACCTAAGAACAGCAAAGCTTTAAAGAAAGCATGCGTCATTAAGTGGAACATTGCGGTAGTATAAGCGCCAACTCCAAGTGCAACGAACATAAATCCTAATTGCGAAACAGTGGAGTAGGCTAAAACTTTTTTAATATCATTTTGTCTGAGACCGATAAATGCTGCAACCAAAGCGGTAAGAAGCCCGATGAAAAGGATTCCGTCCATGGTTGTAGGTGCAAGCGAAAAAAGGAAATTGGATCTTACTACCAAATAAATACCTGCAGTTACCATGGTTGCGGCGTGGATTAACGCTGAAACCGGTGTAGGGCCCGCCATCGCATCCGGAAGCCAGGTAAATAAAGGAACCTGCGCTGATTTTCCCATAGCTCCGATGAATAAACTTGCCGTAATAAAGATGATTACAGGTGAATCTAATTCAAATTTTGAAGAATTCTGTGCTACAGAAAGGAAATCAACAGCGTTGGTCTGATAGGCGATCATTAAGATCCCGATAATCATTCCAAGGTCACCAATTCTGTTCATGATGAAAGCCTTTCTTGCCGCTGCACCATATTCCTTGTTAGTATACCAGAAACCAATGAGTAAATAAGAACATAAACCAACACCTTCCCAGCCGATGAAGAGGATAAGATAATTACTTCCCATAACCAAAAGCAACATCGAGAAGATGAATAAATTCAGGTAAGCGAAAAATTTATAGAAACCTTTGTCGTGGCTCATGTAACCAATCGAGTAGAGGTGAATCAGCGATCCGATTCCGGTAACGATCATAATCATCATTAATGATAACTGATCGATCTGGAAACTGAAATTCACCTGAATTCCGTTAACCCTAAACCATTCGAAAGCCCGGACAATAACCGGCTGCGACTCAGCATCAAAATTTAAAAATAAACTGACAGCAATACAGAAAGAGGCAAAAACCACCAGCGTTGCGATACTCCCTACCACCATTTTCGGCAGACTTTTCCCGAAAAGACCGTTGATCAGAAATCCGAATAAGGGTAAAAGTATAATTGCGTAAACTAAATTTTCCATCCTATATTATCCTCTTAATTTATTAAAAATACTGATGTCTACCGATTTCGTGTTACGATACATCATTGCGATAATCGCTAATCCGATGGCAACTTCTGCCGCGGCAACCACCATGATAAAAAATACCAGGATCTGTCCGTTACCGTCGCCTTTATAGCTTGAAAATGCAGCCAGCAGAAGATTTACAGAATTCAGCATCAATTCAACACATCCCAAAATAATGATGGCGTTCTTGCGGATTAAAACTCCCAAAACTCCCAGACAGAACAGCACCGAACTCAGAATAATAAAATACTCGAGGGGTACGGTCTGTATAAATGAATTTATTTCTCCCATAATACTATAAATCTTTTTTACCGATCAGTACAGCACCCACGATTCCCGCAAGAATAAGGATGGAAGCCAGTTCGAAAGGCAATACATATTCGTTAAACAATAATCTTCCGAGGTTTTTGGTCAACCCGATAGATGAGTCTGCGTCGCCACCGAAAGTGGTTGCGTTCAGTCCTTTGAAAGCGCCGAGAATACCTATCAAAAGTATTCCTGCTGCAAAAACACCGATAAACTTGGTGATATTCTGCTTTTTACTTTCGTCGCCTTTATTCAGGTTAAGCATCATTAAGATGTAAAGGAAAAGAACCATAATTGCTCCTGCGTATACGATGACCTGAACGATTCCAAGGAATTGTGCATTAAGCAGAACATACATCGCAGCGATTGAAAAGAAAGTAACAATCAGCGAAAGAATGGAGTAGAGCGGGTTTCGGGCAAACACAAAATAGGCTGCACTTATAATGGCAAGAAATGCCACAAAGAAAAAGATGATCTGTTCCATTTATTTTACCGATTTTTTTTGTAATTCGCTCTGTCTGGCAGTGATATCAATTCTCTCATTGATTTTTTCAACCAGTTTATCTTTTCCGTACACAAAACTTCCGCGGTTGGTTTCTACATCTACCAAACGGTCTGTAAGGTAAACTGCAGATTTCGGGCAGGCTTCTTCGCACATTCCGCAGAAAATACAACGCAGCATATTGATTTCGTACACCGCTGCATATTTTTCTTCACGGTAAAGATCCTTTTCTTCTTTGGTTCTTTCAGCGGCGGTCATGGTTATGGCTTCTGCAGGACAGGCAACGGCACAAAGTCCGCATGCAGTACATCTTTCGCGTCCTTCTTCGTCACGTTTCAGTACATGTAAACCACGCCAGACTTTTGCTCTTGGTTTTTCTACTTCGGGGTAAGAATAAACTTTGCCCTTCGGTCCAGCCAAAGCGTGCTTCAGAGTAATCGCCATTCCCTTCATAATTTCCGGGAGGTATATTCTTTCCATAAAGGTCATCTCTTTATTCGAGACTACTTTAGATCTGTTTGTCAGTTTCATATTGATTTTGTTTTCGCTTCGGCCTTAAGCTTCAGCATGACAACTTTTACGATTTATAGGCTAAAAAAAGTAATTACAGCAGCGGTGATCACAAGGTTAACCAAGGCTAACGGAATTAAAGTTTTCCAGCCCAAATGCATCAGCTGGTCGTATCTGAATCTTGGGATCGTCCAGCGGATCCACATAAAGATTAAAATTCCGATAATCACTTTAAACAGCATGGCTGCAATACTTAAAATTCCTGCGATATTCTCGCCCCAGTTTTCAGAAACCCAGTTAATTCCCGGGTAGTTGAAACCTCCGAAGAACAGGGTAGCGATCAATGCATTCGAAATAAACATATTCACATATTCCCCGAACATATACTGCCCGAAGTTCATCGATGAGTATTCAGTCATATACCCGTTTACGAGCTCAGATTCACATTCAGGCAAATCGAAAGGGTGACGGTTGGTCTCTGCCAGAGCAGCGACAAAGAAGATAATAAATGCAAATGGCTGATAGAAGATGTTCCAGTTCATTCCGTCAGCAGGGATAAAGCCCCAGATCTTTCCGGTTCCCTGTGAAGAGGTGATGTAATGAAGATCCAGACTTCCGGCCATTAAAATAATCGCAAGAAGAGAAAGACCCATCGCCAATTCATAAGAAATCATCTGAGATGAAGCACGGATGGCACCAATAAGTGAATATTTGTTGTTGGATGCCCAACCTCCGATCATCATTCCGTAAACTCCGATGGAAACCATACCGATAAGATAAAGAACACCAACATCGATATTGGCTACCTGAACATCAAAAGAAGTTCCGCCAATGTTCAGCGATTTTCCCCACGGGATTACCGCTCCCGTAATCAGGGATACGAACATGGTGATCCCAGGTCCTAAATAGAAAAGGAATTTATCGGCATTCTGGGGTACAAATCCTTCTTTGAAGAAGAGTTTACCACCATCAGCCAGCGGCTGCAATATTCCGAAAGGTCCAGCTCTGTTTGGCCCGATTCTGTCCTGTAATGCTGCCGCCACTTTTCGTTCGCCCCAGGTGGAGTAGGCTGCAACAGCCATGGAAACTGCAAAAAGCACCAGAACTAAAATGATTTTAAAGGTAATTAATTCCATAAGTTATATCATTTGAGATTTAAAGATCGATTCTGAATCAAAATTTAAATTCACTCATTATCAAATTAAATTATTTCGTCTTTTTCACTGATTTCTTTTGCATCCGGATTGTTCAAAAGATTAATCATGTTTTTAGGTTTTTCGTAGTGGTTCAGCGAGATCACCGAATGTCTGTCGATATGTCTCGGTCCTTCGATCGTCCAGTCGCTTAGATTTTTCTTTTCGAAACGGCACTCGTTGCAGATCCATTCCTGAACTTCGTCGTACTGGTCTTTTCTGGCTGTAACTCTGATGATTTCTTCGCCTTTCATCCACAGAACTGCTTTCCCGGAACATTTTGCGCATTTACAACTAGCATTCACCGGTTTTGTAAACCAAACTCTGCTGGCAAAACGTGCGGTTCTGTCGGTTAAAGCTCCTACCGGACAAACGTCAATTACGTTTCCGATAAAATCATTGTCCAGAGCTTTATTCAGATTCGTTGAAATTTCAGCATGTTCTCCTCTGAATAGTATTCCGTGTTCGCGTTTTTCGGTCAGCTGATTGGCTACCAAAACGCATCGTGCACACAAAATACATCTGTTCATATGAAGTTTGATGTAGGGACCGATATCTTCTGGTTCGAAAGTTCTTCTTTCAAATTCTGTTCTGGTCGCTTCCACACCGTGTTCATAGCCTAAATCCTGAAGGTGGCATTCGCCGGCCTGGTCACAAACCGGGCAATCCAACGGGTGATTTACCAAAAGAAATTCAGTAACAGCTTTGCGGGCTTCCTGGGTTTTTTCTGAGGTAAGGTTTTTCACTTCCATACCGTCCATCACGCCGGTTCTGCAGCTTGCTACCAATTTTGGCATCGGTCGGGAATCTGCATCAGAACCTTTCGATACTTCAACCAAACACGTTCTGCATCTTCCGCCGCTTGATTCCAGGGGTTTATAATAACACATTGCCGGGGGTACAGATTTACCGCCGATTTGTCTGGCTGCTTCAAGAATAGAAGTTCCGGGCAAGACCTCAGTGGTCTGTCCGTCGATCGTGATCTTAAATTTTTTAATTTCTTCGCTCATTATAGATGAATTCAAAAATGAATTAATTAAATTTTGTGGGTATCGAAGGTATATCCGATCCCGAAATTTACCTGTCCGAAAAAGAAATCCTGCGACGCCTTATCGGGTTTATTGTTTAAAGTAGTTTTTATATCGGGCATATTGATATATCCTACTTTTCCTTCTATTCTTGCCATCCAGTGTTTCCACAGGATTACGTTAATATTTGCTCTTGCATCGAGACCGAAACCTGCAACATGAAAACGGTCGCTTCTTTCGTTACCAAAAAGTTTTATATTACTTTTCGGGAAAAGAACTCCTGCTCCGGCGCCGTAGCTCCACATGATATCTATTTTCTCTCTGCTCAGTAACGGTTTGTATTTTTCTAAACCTGCATTTACATAGTTCAGCCCGTCGGTATGTTCAAAGGTCAGGAAATTTGAATCCCTAAGATCAACTTCACCGTTCTGAACCATCGCTGCATACACCGGATCGGAAATATTTCCTATGAATCGCACCGTCTGTTCCTGATCCATCACATATTTCATGTGATCTGTTCCCACTACGAGCGCCAAATTATCCTTGATGAAATATCCTAACCGGAAATTAAACTGCGGCGTCGACATCTGTCCTGGATCTACATAAGCCCAACTTACATCACTCGGTCTGTCGTGTGCCACTACATTCTCGAGCGTGAAATTGTAACCGTTTCCTTCAAAATGAATATCAGAATTGGTAAATCCTGCTCTGTTCCAGCCCCAGAAAATAAACACCTGCCCTTTCTTTGACATCGGTTTAATACTGAAGTCGAAGTCATCGGATATCGCCTGCGTTGAATCTGTCTGCTGTGCAACACTGAAATTCAGTCCTAAAAACAGGAATGCAAAAATTTTAAAGATCTTCTTCATCTTACTCTGCTTTCGCAGCTACAGGGATTGGGTCTGCATAATTTGCCAATCCGTAATTTCTTGTTAAAGCTTCCGGGTTATCAATATGCCACTCGAACTCGTCGCGGAAATGACGGATTGCTGCTGCAACCGGCCACGCAGCGGCATCGCCAAGCGGACAAATCGTATTTCCTTCGATTTTTCTCTGAACATCCCAAAGCAAATCGATATCAGCTAAAGTTCCGTTTCCGGAATCTATTTTTTTCAGAATTTTATACATCCACGGTGTACCTTCGCGGCAAGGAGTACACTGGCCGCAGCTTTCGTGAGCATAGAAATGTGCTAAACTCATGGTATGTTTCACTACGCACTGGTCTTCATCCAGAACGATAAATCCTCCTGAACCCATCATGGTTC